>JAGQQT010000043.1 GCA_020426065.1 Planctomycetaceae bacterium
GCTTCCTCCAGCTTTTTCTGGGCAGCCGTGAGGTCGGCGGTCAATTTTTCTTTGTCAGGTTCTGCAGCGGCAGCGAGGGCCGTTTCCAGTTTCTGCTTTTCCTGCTGCAGGGTTTGGACTGCAGCGGTCTCGGTCTCGACCTGTTTTTTCAGCTGATCGGCTTTGGTTGTTGCTTCGGCAATTTTCTGATCCAGTTCTTTCAGTTTGGTCTCGGCATCGGTCAGTTTCTTTTTGGCTGCTTCTACGGCTGCATTCGCCTGTTCTGATTCGGTTTGCCGACGTGCCAGAAGTTCTGGATTCCTCACATACTGCACCGTAGCCTCTGTTGTCAGCAGGCCAACATGAGGACCGACTTTGGCATCTGCAGCAAACTGAAATCGGACGTTGGATGCAGTCTTTTCTTTTTCTACTGCGGGTGCGTCAACGGTGATCTTGGCATTGTTATCAAACCCAGTCACCTTCAAGGCCACTGGATCCACAAAGCCTTCTCGACGGGTGAGATTGACTGGTGCCCACACCACCTGAGTCTGGGAAACATGTTGAATAAGCGGCGGATTTTCAGGTTGCCAGGTAACGGGTGTGCCTTCGGCGATCACCGCCATCGCCAGCAGATGGGACTGGCGGGAAACAGCGGGTTGATTGTTCTCCCCTTTCCAGGCAACCGTGACGGGAACAAGTGACTGCAGGGGCGACTCCTGCGCTGGCTGACTGCCATCTGCGGGGTAGCTTCTGGCCTGCAGAGCCAGTTCGGAAAATCCAACCGGAGCCTGCTTGTCAGCGTACAGAATCACATTGGCCTGATTGATTCCCGGAGGAATAAATAAAGGAGGAATACGGACGCCGGGAGGAGCGTGGGGAGCTTCGACGAGAATTCCTTCGGCGAATCCCTGGTTGCGATGAATGAGCAGCTTCAACATGGCCGTTCCACCTTGACGAGCTACGCAGCCAATCGGAGTATCTGCCGTGACAGGTCCCAGGATATACGGTTGAGTCATGACTAAGAGGCGAAAATCAGGTTTGCCATGCGTGACGCGGAGTCGATATCCCCCTGCGATGCCATCGCCAGCTGGCAGGGATCTCTGCCGGACCGTGATGCGGAATTTGCCATCAGCAGGAGCGGTGGTCTGAAAGTCCACATCATCGGTGAGAGTCTCGACCACATCTGGAAAAAGATTGGTTCCCACGTCATCCGGGACGGGGATCGCTTTGACAACTTCTTTGCCATTGGCATCGACTGAAACATGTTCGAGCTGCAGAAACGGATCGGTATCAAAACCATCCCGTTCACTAAACACCTGAATCCAGACTGCCTCTCCCTGTTTAACGTCGACCTGATAACGGTCATGCGGATCGTCCAGGGATAACGTTCCCAGGACATCGACATCAAGTGGCAGAGTCTGCCAGGTTTCGTTGTTGGGTTCCTGTTCGTATTGAACCGGGAGTTCCGAACGGGTGGCTGAGACCAGTGCGGCTGGCCCCGGCCCCTCTTTCAGCAGGACCACATCACGCGGAACGAGCAACTCGCGCGGGTTGACAAACCCGGCCAGCGGGGATTGTGGGAGATCTCCCTGAGACTGGACCTCATAAGCGGCAGCAGAGTTCTGCGGCAGCAGCATCCGGTCATCTTTGACAATTCCGGATGTGGTGGGGAGCGTGGGAGAATAGCCGGTCATCACGGCCAGTCGATAGGAATGAACTCCCGATCCCTGATAGAGGAAGTCTGCTACTTCGATCTGATAGGTTCCCGTTTCTTCCGGCACAAAATTCGGCAGACGGGGATCGCGCTGACGGACCTGACGAGCATACTCCACCCGTTTTCCTGAGGGGGTAAAGATCGAAATGGCTGGTGTCATTTTGGAATCGATGTCCAGACAGTCAATGGTCACCCGATACGAGGTTCCCGCTGTCAGATTGATCCCGAACCGGTCGACATCTCCTGCCCCTTCACACCGGCTGTAGATAACATGATCCGGCTCGATCGGGAAGAGTTTCTCCTGTTTCCAGTCCCCTTCCTGAACAATCAGCACAGGCAACCGTTCGACGCGGAACAGTCGCTCATTGCTGATTCCAAACCGTCCCTGGGCACGGACGGCATAGTAGCCTTCAGGTACATCGGCGGAAACTCGGACCCGAAATGTGCGAGGATTCGTCAGGGGATCGGGAGGATTGACCACTTCCAGACCGGGATGGGAAAAGGAAAGCCCGGACAGTTCATCCAGCTCACTTCCATCGGTGATCTGCAGATCGATCTCAGACCCTTGTGTTGCTCCCGATGGAAACAGACCTCGCAGCTGAATCACCGGCAGTTGTGCTGAGAGCGATGAGGCCCAGAGGACAACACTCAAACCGCAAATTACTGAGGAGAGGATCTGTTTCGACGTTCGGATCGTCCAACGCATTCTCGACCTCCTGGGAGTCGTCTGAGTTCATTCGGAATGGAAAATCAAAGGCTGGCACACACTCACAACTGCCGTTTTCTCCCTCAACTGAACTCAGGCAGCGGAAGAAGGCAGAATGGGGGAAGGACTGGCAGGGGGAACGGTGTCAGCCTGCCAGGATAAATCAGTGGTTAAACATGAACTCTTTCGAGTTGATCAATGCCCAGGTGACATCTTCATAGGAAATCTTGGCCTCGACCCCTTCACGATTGACGTAGGCGAGTGCGGCATTCAATTCTTCTTCACGTGGAGGACGCGAATAGGCCCACAAATAGAGTTCGGAAATTTTCTCCTGATGAGGGCGTGCGGTTTCGGCAGCCAGTTGAGCGGCACGACCTTTGCCATCGGCAATTTTGCTCTGCACATCCTGGCTGTTCAGCAGGTGCAGAGATTGAGCCAGGCTGGCATCATCAGATCGTTCGCACTCACAGGCGGTTTCCCCCTGTGGCTGACCGAAGACTTTCAGGAAGTAAGGAGCATTGCTGACATCCCGTAATTTCAAAGCCGATTCCCCGGGGGGCAAACCATTCATGCGTGGTTCGGTGCCGGTTACCTGATGCAGGGCATCGTACAGAACTTCTGCTGACATCCGTTTTGGATAGTAGCGGGAGAAATTCTGCTTGTCTTTCAGATTGTAATCGTTGGGCAGTGCACTCAGCTGATAGGTATTGGAATTACAGATCAGTCGAACGAGTTGCTTCAGATCATATCCGCTCTGCACAAAGGACTCGGCCAGTTTATCGAGCAGTTCTGGATTGGCAGGCGGGTTGGTGGCCCGCATGTCATCTTCGGGGTCGACAATTCCCCGACCAAAGAAATGTTTCCAGTAACGATTCACCAGGGTTTTGGCGAAGAACGGATTCTGGGGATCAGCCATCCAGCGCGCCAGTTCAGCACGGGGATCCTGCTCTGGAGCAATCTCGAGCGGTTCACCTCCCAGACCACAGGGCTTCATCTGCTGCTTGGATTTGGGATTAACAGCTGTGGCAACACCATCGTTGTGGAAGACCCGTTTTTCCTGTCCCTTGGTATTGATGTTCCCGGCTGGGTTCTTTTTGCCGATGCGTGAGAAGAAGGCTGCCATGCCGTAGTAGTCATCCTGACTCCATTCTTCAAACGGATGATGATGGCAGCGGGCACACTGAATTCTCACACCGAGGAACAGTTGCGAAGTGTCTTCCACCAGTGATTCGGTATCAGTTACAGAGCGGTACCAGGCGACCGGCGGGTTTTCATCGATGCTGCCCGAAGCGGTGAGCACCTGGGTGGCCATCTGATCGTAGGGTTTGTTTTCGTAAATGTTGTTCCAGACCCACTGGTAAAACGCATACACGCCAGTCATGTCTTCATTCCGCTGCTTTTTGTTTCGCAGCAGCAGGCTCCACTTGTTGGCAAACAGGTCAGCGTATTCGGTTGAATCCAGCAACTGGTCAATCACCTGTGCCCGCTTGTTGGGGTTGGTATCGACCAGAAATGCCTGGGCTTCTTCAGCACTGGGAAGGTTACCAGTGACATCAATGTAAACCCTTCTCAGGAAAGTGGCATCATCAGCCACTGCAGACGCCGGGATGCCAAGTTCCTTCAGTTTTCCGAAGACCGCTTCATCAATCACGTTTTTGGAAGGGGGCATTCCCTGAGTGTCTGCTCCGAGTGGAATCGTGGCCCGGAACGTTGCCACGTACCCCTGATAACGAGCCATGATGGCCACCTCACCGCTCAACTGAGCGGTTTTCACCAGACCGGTTGGTGTGACTTCAGCCATCTCCGCAGCATTCGGTTCGAAAAGAGCCATCCGGGTCACATCTTCGGTATGGCCATCCGAATAGGTCGCAATAATTGCGATCTGCTGTTCGACATTGGTGTCAAGAATTCGCTGTTCCGGGAAGCATTGAATTCCAGTCAGGACGGGATCATTAGCGGAGCCGTATGGCATTCCCTGTTCAATCCAGCGGTACAGCAGGCGGTATTCATCGCTGTCCAGCTTGAGCGGGCCACCACCACCATGGGGGACCATTCCGGAGCCTTTGGTCATTAACAGTGATGAACCTGGAGCATTGGGGAACAAGCGACGTCCCCGGCTTTCATACACGAGAAATTCATAGTCATCTTCCGGATAAAAACCGAGCAGCGACAACCGGAATCCATTCTGTCCGCTCGCCTTGCCGTGACAACCGCCCCCATTGCAGCCCAGCTTGGAAAAGATGGGGACAATCTGGTTGGGGAAATTGATCGGATGGTCTTCACCAAGGCCGGAAACCACCAGAGGGCGAGTTGCCTGAACACCCAGTGAGGTCTTGACCAGCAATGTGCCGCTACCATTGGTGCGAGGGACAATCATGCCTGTTGATGTTACCCGGGCCAGATCTTCCGGCTGAACAACCCATTCCACATTCCGGGTGTAATCAATCTCTTTTCCGTCCCGCATCATTCCGACGACGGTGAGTTGCTTGCGGTCATCCGCACTTCGCAAAGTTACCGCTCCGTTGACATCATCGGTCAGCACCGGGTTGATCCGCAGTTCTGCAATGGTCAAAGATTGCTCGGGCTCCGCCTGGGCAGGCAGGGAAAATGCCGAACAGAGTAGAAGAATGACAGCAATGGCATGCAGTTGACGTTTCGCCATAGGATCGTCCTGAAAACCTACGAGGATGGTGAAGGAGGTAGGAAACGTAACGTTGGAGCTAATCGTTTTGGTTCAGGTTGGATTTCCTGGTAGGAAATCCACATCGGTGGGCAGAAAGTTAACTTTCTGATTCTGTGTGTTTATCTGTGGTGAGTGTGGAGTCCACCGCAGAAATCGTGTTTGGGAAGCCGCAAGCGACCGACCAATCACTCATCAAACATATCAGTAATCCTTTGATTGTCAACATGTCTCAGGGTTTTCCGGGCACGAAAACCAGGACTTGATCCTGTCGCACTGATCGACCGATTTTAGCTCTGGACCAGCTTTTTCGGTCCTTCAAGTTTCACATCTGATCGAACGGTCTACCCGAGTACTGCTTGTGGAATCGGTTGCGATCTTCGAGGGTGGCGTGATGGATTCATACAAAAAAATGACATTGTTGTACAAGAGTCTCACCCATCGTGATATTATGATGTGTTATTGACTCACCGATTCTGTCGAGCGTTGTGAGCATCGACTCCATCCAGATTTCTCACCCTGAAGCAGAGTGCGCGAGTCGCAGCGGACTCGGGAAACACTTCTAAGAAGGAATTGGCCATGCTCAAATTTGAAGGCAAAGGTCAGGCGCATAACTGCAACGGCACCACCCGTCGTGATTTTCTGCAGGTTGGCAGCCTGGGAGCACTGGGGTTCAGTCTGGCGGATTATTTTGCGATTCAGTCCGCGATGGCAGCGTCGAAATCAGCCGCACTGGCGGATGATAAAAAATCCTGCATCATGATCTTCAACCTGGGGGCTCCCAGTCATATCGACCTGTTTGACATGAAGCCCGACGCCGCTGCAGAAGTGCGCGGCCCTTTTTCCCCGATCAGCACGGCGGCCAATGGAGTTCAGATTTCTGAGATCCTGCCCCGTCATGCCCAGATTGCGGACAAAATCGCCTTCGTCCGCTCCGCTCATCACAAGGGAGCGGCGGTGCATGATTCCGGCTGGCAGATGGTGCAGACCGGTCGTCAGTTTACCGGTGGCATCAACACGCCACACGCCGGTTCGGTCGTCAGTTACCTCCGGGGGCGACGAACCGATCTGCCTCCGTTTGTTGTGCTTCCGGAACTGATGGGAAGAGGAGGTGGAAATCTGCCGAATGGTCAGGCGGGCGGTTTTCTGGGCAAGGCCTACGATCCTTTTGCCTTGAATGCGAACCCTGCGGAAAAGAATTTTCAGGTGCCGGACCTGTTGCCTCCCAGTGAGATCGGCACCGCTCGACTGGATCGTCGCCGAAAACTGCGTCAGATTGTGGACGAGACGGTTGATGTCTTTGAATCGACAGAAAACGCGGCCCTGCTGGATCAGAACTTTGAATCAGCCTTCCGCCTGATGACCAGTCGCCAGGCACGAGAGGCATTTGATCTGTCCAAAGAATCGCCAGAAACCCGAGAACGATACGGGATGAATCGTTTTGGGCAATGTTGTCTGCTGTCCCGTCGTCTGATTGAAGCGGGAGTCCGGTTCGTCACCATCAATACATTCCTGACAGTATTCAATGAAATCACCTGGGATATCCACGGATCGAAGCCGTTTACCTCCATTGCGGGAATGCGGGATCAGGTTTGCCCGATGTACGATCAGGCTTATGCTGCTCTGATTGAAGATCTGGATCAACGGGGCCTGCTGGGGGATACACTCGTCTGCAACCTGGCCGAATTCGGCCGCACGCCGCGCGTCAATCCTGCCGGAGGTCGCGATCACTGGCCGCAGTGTTTCACGGTTTATTTTGCGGGTGGTGGAGTTCAGGGAGGCCAGGTTGTTGGTGCCAGCGATCCCATTGGAGGCGTCCCCGCCGATCGACCTGTGGAACCGGCAGACATCGTTGCCACCATTTTCAAAAGCCTCGGACTGGATCCCAAATCCACATTGCCTGGACCGGCTGGAAGACCATTTCCACTGGTCGATTTCGGGCACAATCCGATCCACGAACTGTTCTCCTGAGTGGTTGACCAATTCCTCGGGAGTAATACCTGCCGCTGCCTGACAGCTGTCCCTCATTTTAAGCGGATCCGTTTCTCATGAACGCGAAACCGAATCAATTTTCCTTCCCCGTAATTTCACTCCCTGGATTCTCTACAAGGCTGGCCTGCTCTCTACTGGTGTTCAGCCTGTTGACGGGAAATGCCCGTGCGGCGGAGAAAACCTTTGTTGTCTATCCTCAAAAAATCGAACTGCAGGGACAGCATTCCTCAGCCAGGGTGATTGTCCAGACAGTCAACCAGAGTGAAGTCGGCTCCCAGATCACAGCGGATCTCGAATGGAAGGTCGAGAACGAAGCGGTTGCCCGGGTAAGCGAGGAAGGGATTGTTCTGCCGATTGCCGATGGGGAAACATCCATTGTGGTGTCAACCGCCGGGCAGACTCAGTCTATTCCAGTGAAAGTGACCGGGATCAGTCAGAAGTCAATTCCCTCCTTCACGCACGATGTCCTGCCGGTACTATCCAAATCAACCTGTAACTCCGGCGCCTGCCATGGAGCGTTGGCGGGAAAGGGTGGCTTTCGACTGTCTCTGCGCGGGTATGATCCGGAGAGCGATTACTTCAACATTGCCCGTCAGGATAAAGGACGACGGATTGAACTGGCCGACCCGGGCCGCAGCCTTGTGCTGGCCAAGCCTTCGGGCGGAATGCCACATAAGGGCGGGCGAAAGTTTGAGCCCGATTCGGTTGAATACAACATCATCGCCGAATGGATTTCTGCAGGAGCACCCCGTCCTCCTCAAGAGGATCTGCAGGTACAGGAACTGAGCATTTTTCCGGGCAAGTCGATTCATTCGGTTGGTGAGACCCAGCAGATGATTGTGCTGGCCACCATGAGCGATGGACAGGTGCGGGATGTGACCTCCCGAGTCATCTGGTCATCGTCCAATGAAGCAGTTTGCACTGTGAATGAAGATGGGACGTTACAGATTATTGGTTCTGGTGAAGGGGCGATTGTCGCCTGGTATTCCAGCCTGCTGGCCATTGCCCGCTTGACTGTTCCGTATGTACAGCAGAAATCTCTGGCAGAAATCGAGGGAGTGGACCAGCGTCCTCCCCGCAATTTCATTGATGAGCAGATCAACAAGCAACTGGTTCGTCTGAATCTGCCCGCTTCTCCCGGATGCGATGACCAGACTTTTGTGAGGCGGGCCTACATCGATACAATCGGTCGACTTCCTTCTATCGAGGAAACAAATTCTTTTCTGGAGAACCAGGCACCTGACAAGCGGGATCAGTTGATTGAAACCCTGCTGGCCTCATCTGACTTTGTCGACTACTGGACCTATCAATGGTCTGACGTGCTGATGTTGAATGGTCAACTGCTGCGACCTGAGCCACTCAAAGCATATTACAACTGGTTGCATGCCCATGTCGAAAAGAACACTCCCTGGAACCAGGTTGTGCGGGAAGTGGTTACCGCGACGGGGCGCAGTGATGAAAATGGAGCGACGAACTTTTTCGCACTGCATCAGACTCCTGAAGATATGACCGAAAACACTTCCCAGGCGTTTCTGGGACTGTCGATTGGATGTGCCAAATGCCACAACCATCCGCTCGAAAAATGGACCAACGATCAATACTACGGCATGGCAAATCTGTTTGCCCGGGTTCGGGCGAAAGGCTGGGGAGGCGAATCCCGCAATGGTGATGGAATTCGGACTCTGTACGTCACTGAAGTGGGAGATCTGATTCAGCCCCGCACCGGTAAGCCTCAGCCTCCAACTCCTCTCGATGCGGAATCTCTACCGACTGAAGACCCCACGGACCGCCGGATCGCTCTGGCTGACTGGATTGTTTCGCCAGATAATCCGTACTTTGCCCGCTCGATTACCAATCGCATCTGGGCTCGATATTTCGGTGTTGGTCTGGTTGAAATGGTGGATGATATGCGGGTTTCTAATCCCGCCTCTAATGAAGAACTGCTGAAGGCAACTGCCGATCATCTGGTCGCTCATCAGTTTGATTTGAAGGAACTGATGCGGGCCATTCTGCAATCCAATGCCTATCAGCGCACCAGCAAACCGCTGCCGGAAAACCGGGACGAGAATCGATTTTATTCCCGCTACTACCCGCGACGACTGATGGCCGAAGTCATGCATGACGCGATTGTCCAGGTGACTGATGTCCCGACTATTTTCGACTCGATCGCTTTTGCCGGTGCAGATCGTCAGAAAACCGACTTTTACAAGGAAGGGACCCGGGCGATTCAGTTGTATGACTCGGCCGTGGAGAACTATTTCCTGTCCACCTTTGGACGCAACCCGCGGAATATTGTCTGCGAGTGCGAGCGTTCTGCTGAGCCGAGCACCGTCCAGGTGTTGCATATCTCGAATGGGTCCACGATTAACGACAAACTGAAGAATGAGAAAAGTCGCGTCGCCGCTCTGATTCAGAAACGCAAGGATGGAATGGTAGACAGCGCCCTGGTCGAGCAGATTTATCTGAGTGCTCTGTCCCGCAAACCGACTGATCGTGAGCGGGAAGAATTCCTGGCAATTCTTCCGGAAGCGGGCAGTCCAGCAGTGCGGGAAGTTCTGGAAGATTTCTTCTGGGCCATCCTGAGCAGTCGTGAGTTCCTGTTTAATCACTGATTTATCTTTACCACAACTCTGAGTTTTTCAGAATGGGGTTTCCCGTGAAATCGTTCTGCACCTGGAATGGAATGATCTGTCTGATGGTCTGGTGCTTCCTGCTTGGAAGCCCTTCTGTTCAGGCAGATCCGATTGACTATCAGACCAGGATTCAACCACTGTTGACCAAGTATTGCTCTGGCTGCCACAGTGCCGATGAACCGGAAGCGGAGTTTTCCACGGAAAGTTTCGATTCGGTTCTGCAGGGTTTGAAAGGGCGTCCGGCGATCCTGCCGGGCGATGCCGGTTCCAGCCTGATGGTGCACCTGCTGGAAGGAACGGCCAAGCCGGTCATGCCCCCTGAAGATGAACCTGCTCCCACAAAAGATGAGATCACACTAATTCGCCAGTGGATTGATGAGGGAGCCCGTGGACCGGAAGGGATGACTGTTGATCGTCTCGCACTGAATGTGCCGAAAATCCCCAGCGCGGAAATCCCTCAACCAATCACTGCCCTGGCATCTGGCCCGCAACTGGCTGTCGGACGATTTCAAGAGGTGGACCTGTATGACTGGGATCAGCTGGAAGTCCGAAACAAGCAGAATCTCAATCTCCCCAAGCCTCAGCACACCATATCCGGGCTTCCCGGCAAAGTGCATGCTCTGCAGTTTTCCCACTCCGGTTCCCGCCTGCTGATTGCAACCGGAGTTGCGGGACGTGGTGGCTGGATTGGTGTCTATGACGCGAAAACGGGTCAGCAGCAACTCCAGTTTACCGGACACCTCGACACCATTTATGCCGCTCAATTCAGCCCGGATGAAAAACTGATTGCGACCTCAAGTTATGATCGCACAATCATTATCTGGGATGCCAGCACCGCTCAGGTCATCCACACTCTGGAAGGACACAATGGCGCAGTTTACGATCTGGCCTTCAGTCCGGATAGCAAGTTTCTGATCACCGCCAGTGCAGATGATACCTGCAAGGTCTGGCGCATTTCCGATGGCCTGAGACTCGACACGCTCAGTCAGCCACTTAATGAATGCTATGGCTGTGCCTTTAGTCCTGATGGAAAGCTGATGACTTCCGTAGGAGCGGACAAGAAGTTGAGAGTCTGGAAGATGGTTTCTCGCGATAAACCGCGAATCAACCCCCAGCTCTTTGCCCGCTTTGCCCATGAAGATGTCGTCTCTGCTCATTTGTGGCTGCCTGATCAATCCGGCATCCTCACTTTTGGCGAAGACGGAGTGATCAAACTCTGGAATGCCGCCACAATGGAGGAATGGTTCGTCTGGAATCAGCAGGATCGCGATGTCCATTCGGCAGTCGCGATTGCAGAAGAACTGCAGGGATTCCTGGTCGCGCGGATGGACGGCTCCATTCAATATTTTCGACAGCCGGGTAAAACCGAATCCACCACAACGTCCCAGGTAGCGCACGCTCCCGAACAGTTTCTGGAAAAGCCGGCAGCGTTGCCTGAAGTGACTGAGCAGGAACCGAATCAGGATGCGGCTCAGGCCCAGACTGTTCAGGCCCCGGTTCAGATTAAAGGCTCGATTACAGGGCAGCATGCCGGACGGTCTGATCATGACCTCTACCGCTTTGAGGCCGCTGCCGGTCAGCAATGGGTCATTGAAGTGAATGCTTCCCGCAGCCAATCGCCTCTCGATTCCTTTGTAGAAGTCCTCGATGAAAATGGCAACAAGATTCTTAGAACGAACCTGCAGGCTGTCCGTGAGTCTTACTTCACCTTCCGAGGGAAAGATTCCAACCAGACCGGCGATTTCCGCATCTTCAACTGGACGGAAATGTCACTCGACGAATACCTGTATGCCAATGGTGAAGTCACCAGGCTGTACCACTATCCCCGAGGGGCCGATTCCGGATTCAATGTTTATCCCGCAGTCGGGAATCGTTGGGGCTACTTCGACACCACACCACTCTCTCATGCTCTGGGCGAGCCGTGCTATATTGTCCGGCCGCTCGATCCCAATGAGCCAATCATTCCAAACGGTTTGCCGGTCTTTCCAATTTACTTCGAGAACGATGATTGCTCTCTGCGGGAGCTGGGTTCCGATTCCCGATTGCATTTCACGGCTCCCAGAAGTGGCTCTTACCTGGTGAAAATCTACGATGTGCGAGGATATGAAGGGCCAGACTTCAATTATACGCTGGCGATCCGTCCCCGTGTTCCGGACTTCACACCCTCTCTCAAAACAAACAAGCTGACCATTCATCCGGGAAGTGCCAATGAGTTCTCTGTCGGTGTGCAGCGGATCGATGGTTACGATGGTCCGGTCACGTTCACGTTGGAATGTGATGTTCCGGGGATTACTCTGACTTCTCCTGTGACCATTCAAGCCGGACAGATACAGGCGGAAGGTGTGATCTCTGTTTCGAAGGATGCAGCAATCCCGGATGATCTTCCCCAGCATATCAAAATCCAGGCCACCGCTGAGATCCTCGAACAGCAGGTGCAGCGGGATGTGGGTGGCTTTGCCGAACTGAAAAATGGAGGCGAACCAAAACTCACACTCGAGATTGTGCGTTCGGATCGGTCGCCGGAAGCACTCCCCGCGGGTGATGATGGACTCCTGGTGATTCCGATTCATCCCGGTGAAACGATCCAGCTCAAAGTGCTTGCTCATCGCAACGGAACCGAAGGCGGGATAGATTTCGGCAAAGAGGAATCGGGCCGGAACATGCCATTTGGTGTGTTTGTCGATAACATTGGTCTGAACGGACTGTTGATTACTGATGACCAGAGCGAGCGTGAGTTCTTTGTGACCTGCGATCCAATCGTTCAACCCCAGCGTCGATTATTCCACTTGAAAACCAATGCGGGCGGCGGGCATGCCTCACAACCGGTCTGGCTGGAGGTTCAACCTGCCCCCTGAACCGGAACCAAGATCCATGCGTGAAATCCTGATTGCACTGACCCTGCTGTGCGGAATATCTGCAGCAACCCAGGCTGCCCCCGCTCCCACCAATGTCATCATCGTCTTCTGTGACAATCTCGGGTATGGCGATATTGAACCGTTTGGTTCGAAGGTCCATCGGACACCGGAACTGAACCGCATGGCCCGCGAAGGTCGGCGGTTCACGCATTTTTATGTCTCTGCAGGCGTTTGTACTCCTTCCCGGGCCAGCCTGATCACCGGGTGTTATTCTCAGCGGGTTGGCATGCACTGGAATCCGCGCGATGGCCAGGTCCTGCGACCGGTTTCTCCTTACGGACTGAATCCTGATGAGTTCACGATTGCAGAACTGTTTCAGCGGAAGGGATACGCTACGGGGATGATCGGCAAATGGCACCTGGGAGACCAGCCTCCCTTTCTGCCCACCCGCCAGGGGTTCGATTACTTTTATGGAATACCCTACAGCGATGACATGACCCAGGATGTCGGTCAGCGACTTGGAGAACGCTATCAGGGTGAAACATGGCCTCCACTCCCGTTGATGGAAAACGAAACCGTCATTGACGCTCCTGTTGACCGGAACGAGTTGACCAGGCTCTACACGGAAAAAGCGGTTGCGTGGATTGGTGAGCATCGGGATAAACCATTTTTTCTTTACCTTCCGCAAGCCATGCCCGGCAGCACCCGTCATCCGTTTGCCAGTGAGGCCTTTCGCGGGAAAAGTCAGAATGGTCCCTGGGGAGATGCGATTGAGGAACTGGACTGGTCCATGGGCCAGATTCTGAATGCCCTGAGAGATTTGCATCTGGCTGAGCGGACGCTCGTGATCTGGACTTCCGACAACGGAGCTCCCACCACCGGAAATCCGGAAGATCCTTCCCGAGGTTCCAATGCGCCATTTCATGGTCGAGGTTACACCACCAGTGAAGGAGCATTCCGGATGCCCACTATCATGTGGCAACCGGGAACAGTGCCAGCGGGGACAACCTGCGACCAGCTCGCCACGACAATGGATCTGCTGCCGACCTGCGCTCATCTGATCCAGGACACTCAGCCATTGCCCAATCCGATTGACGGCAAAGACATTTTGCCACTCGTTTACGGAACTCCCGGAGCGAAAACTCCTCATAAGGTCTTCTACTACTACTCACAGCAGCAATTGCAGGCGGTTCGCTCCGGACCCTGGAAACTGTTTCTGCCCGTTGAGCCGATTGGATCGCATCCCCACTTTTCCAAACAGCAACCGCCAACTACGCTCCTGTTTCAACTGGAGCAGGATATTGCCTGCCAGCACAATGTGGCCGAAGAGCATCCGGACGTTGTCGCTCGGCTCACCAGGCTGGCGGAACAGGCGCGAGCGGACCTGGGAGATGAAGGTCAGCCCGGTTCCGGTCAACGTCCTGCCGGCAAGATTGAGACTCCACCTCAGCCGGTCGTGAAATCCGGGAACTGACA
>JAGQQT010000440.1 GCA_020426065.1 Planctomycetaceae bacterium
GTTTGATCCCAAACCGATGCTCGATAAATGGGCCGGGAAATCGATCGAAGGGGGGAATCTCCCGACAGAGCGGAAGACCGGGGGCGTGATGCCTTCCCCCTACAAGTTTGCCAAACATGGGGAGTCGGGGATTGAGGTCAGCGAGATCTTTCCACACCTGGCCGGATGTGTGGATGAGATGACCGTCGTCCGCTCGATGCATGCCGATGTTCCAAATCATGAGCCTTCACTCATGCTAATGAACTGTGGCGAAGGTCGTCTGGTCCGCCCCAGTTTTGGATCCTGGGTCACTTACGGCATGGGCACAGATAACCAGAACCTGCCCGGCTTTGTGGTGATGTGTCCGGGTGGTTATCCGATCAAGGAATCGGAAAACTGGCGCTCTGCTTTTCTGCCCGGTGTATTCCAGGGGACGCACATCGATCCCAATATCAAGGAAGTTGACAAGCTGATTGCGAATGTCAAAAACCAGCAGCTCAATTACGAACAGCAGCGTCGGCAACTTGATCTGCTGCAGATGCTCAACGAGCGTCATTTTGAGCAACGGCCAGCTGACCGCCAGCTGGAGGCGCGGATTCAGTCCTTCGAACTGGCTTACCGGATGCAGATGGAAGCGACGGATGCCTTTGATGTCTCGCGAGAGCCGAAGCACATTCACGACATGTACGGCAGCGGCACGCATGCCCGGCAAATGCTGATTGCCCGCCGACTGGTGGAGCGGGGCGTTCGGTTTGTGCAGTTGTGGCACGGAGCCGGGCAGCCGTGGGACAATCACGATGACCTTGAGAAAAATCATCGGGCGCTTGCTCAGCAGTGTGATCAGCCGATCGCCGCTCTGATTCAGGATCTGAAACAGCGGGGGCTGCTTGAGGAAACACTGATCTTCTGCAGTGGTGAATTTGGTCGGACACCCGTGGTGGAACTGCCAACCGCCGGTGCGAATGCAGGGAAAGTCAACGGCCGGGATCATAATCATTTCGGCTTTACCACCTGGCTGGCCGGTGGGGGCGTGAAGAAAGGGTTTGTCTACGGAGCCACGGATGAATTCGGATTCAAGTCGGTAGAGAACCCGGTGCATGTCCATGACCTGCAGGCGACTATCATGAAACTGCTCGGCTTTGACCATGAGCGGTTAACCTATCGCTATGCCGGTCGGGATTTCCGTTTGACCGATATCCACGGGAAGGTGGTTGAGGACCTGATTGCCTGAACGCCGGGACAGTCTTCCCGCCTTTGAGAAGCCTTACACGTTGTCCATTTCTGCCTGGAACTGCCGAGAAAGTCCGGGTTGATCTGGATTTGGCTCAAGAATCCTCCGCATAATGTCGTTACCGATATCATCAGGTTCCGGGATCGCTCCCGTTACGGAATCTGTTGATGAAATGACCGCTGGCCTGGTTCCGAAAGTTTTTCGGTGGGCTGGCATCGCAGCGACATCGGACGTCGACTCCGTTTTTAACTCAGCTGTCGGGAATTCCGTTTTTGAGTTTACTCAGAAACGCAGGACGCAATCCCCAGCCAGTCGATGTCACGATAGCCATGTCTTCAAAACCGCACGATCTGCGCCCTGCTCATGCTTTCCCGCTTGCCATTCGTGGCAGAGGACTGATCCGGGCATTCTATGTCTGGGCCTGTCTGATCTGGATTGTGGGGGTCATCGTTCGACTCACGGTCCGGGATCTCAGTCCCAGTACGCTGCTGACAGCGTTTCATTATGCCACGCCGACAACCGTGCTGTTCCTGCTGGCATTTCTGCTGGCAGCGACTTCACTGCTACTGCGTGCTCCCCGTCAATTCTGCAGCTGGTGTCTGCTGGGAATGATCGTCGCTCAGAGCGCGGGATCTCATCCCCTCGGAGTAATCAATCCGACCGCTCAGCAGGCAGGCCCCGAGCGAACCGCCCTGTTATGGAATGTCTGTCATGGCCGGATGGGCTGGGAGCAGGTGATCAGCGAATTAAAGACCTATGACGCAGACGTTTACACGTTGATTGAAGCGGGGAAACCGACCGAAGAGATGCGTGAGATGTGGAAACGTGGCTTTCCAGAACATGATGTGACATTTCTGGGAGGCGAGATGGTGCTGATTACACGCGGCAAAACCGGTGACATTGAATTCGGCGAGCTGGGCACACGTGGACAATATCGCCTGGTGGAACTGAATGATGCGGGTTCTGAGTACAAAGTGATGCTGGTGGATATTCATGGACGGCCCAATTATTGTCGTCGTCCCAGCCTGGATCGACTGGCCGAACTGCTGGATGAGAATCAGTCCATGCCATTGCTGATTGCGGGGGATTTCAATACTCCCCGTGAATCTCCCCTGTTTCAGCCTGTTGCTGAACGGGCCCACAATGCCTACGATGCTGCAGGAATCGGATTTCAACCGACCTGGCCCTGGCCACTTCCTTTGCTGACTCTGGATCAGGTCTGGGGAAATGCCGGAATCCGGTTTTCCAGTTGTGAAACGGGCTGGAGTTCAGCCTCGGATCACCGTCCGGTTCTGGTTCGATATCAGTGCATGAATCCCGAACCCTGAACGTACCATCCTCCTTGCCTCGCATTTCAGAACCCGCCTGACCATGTCCAATGATCTGTCAGAACCGCCTGTCTACGAGTCTCCCAAGGTGGATGATCTCCACGAACAGCTCGAACGGGATTATGTTCGGGATGCCCTGGAAGTGCTGACCCAGGCTCTGGCTCCTTACGTGGAACAGAACCTGAAAAACACCTTTGGCGACAAGTGGACCAGAAACGCGAGTTCCAGTTTTCGCCGACCACGCGAACAGGGCGCCGGATCATCTTCCTCTCCGGACGAATTCGTCTGGGATGCCCACTCCACGCTCACGGTCATGTGGGACCAGTGGAATGCGGTCTTTCGGCAGCTGCTGGGGCATACGGAACGATCCCTGGTCAGTGAACTCCGCGAATTCCGCAATCGGTGGGCTCATCAACGGCAGTTGAATTTTGACGATACTTATCGCGTGCTGGACAGCATTGAACGGCTCCTGACCGCGATTGGCTGCGATGAAGAAGCCCGGGAAATCTACGACACCAAGCAGGAACTGCTGGAGCGGGAGTTTTCCGATCGGATCAACGAGCGCACGCTGGCCACCCAGAGTCGAAAAAACAAATGGTGGACCATCGGCATTTACATCATCTGCTGCATCGCGATTGTGGCCCAGATGGTGATGTCCTGGCAGTCCAGCAGTTACCTGGTAGCCGGATTCGTTGTGCTGGTTTTCGTTTACCTGATCTATCAACGGCTGCAGGATGAAACGGTCGTGTATGGGCCACGGGAATGCCGTAAATGTTCCCGCATCATCTATACTCCCGACTGCCCCTATTGCGGGAAGAAAAAGAAGGTCAGCGTCTGAGGTGGAGCGATTGGCTCTGAACCTGATCTTGCCCACCCACTGCCTGGCTCACTGACCCGTTTGAGATCCACTGATGAAGCGACAACTGCTCGGAAATCATCAGAACAGCTGGATCTGGGGGACAAAGGCGATTGCGGAAACGATTGCCAGCGGTCACTGGAAAATCCTGGAACTGCATCTGCTGGAGAACAGTTCCGCTCCCCATCTGATGGAATGGGAAGCTTGGGCCCACCGCCACCGAATTCCCTGTGAGCGAGAAACCGCTGCCCGGCTCGAACAGCTGTGCAAAGCGCGGGATCATCAGGGAGCGATTGCCCTGATGGGGCCGTTTCCCTATACGCCCTTTCCTCAGCTTCGGGAAGGTGTTGAGAAGGGAAGCCGGATTCTGGTTCTGGATGGCGTGCAGGATCCGTTCAACCTGGGAGCGATCATTCGCTCTGCGGTGGCGTTCGGGTTTGATGGCATTCTCTGCAGCACGCACAATCAGGTGGGAGTCACCAGTCACGTGGCCCGCAGTTCTGTTGGACTGGTGAATCGAATCGCAATCTGCCGCGTCGAGGATCTGTCCGCCTCCGTTCAGGAACTCAAACGCTGCGGCGTGCAACTGCTGACCACCCATCAGCAGGGAGTCTGTGATGTCGATCAGCTCTCGACGAACCAGGCA
>JAGQQT010000441.1 GCA_020426065.1 Planctomycetaceae bacterium
CACTGGTTCCTCTTCTTTTTGAAACCTGGCCTGCAAAGGCAACTGTGAGCCAGTTGAGTCCCAAGCAACGGGATGAAGAGACATCTTCTCTGGGACTTAAGAAAAAGCATGCAGGTGGAGGGCTGTTGTCTCTGCTCTCCATATCTCCCACAACTGCTGGGACAGGTTTTATTCGAAACCATGATGAACAACCTGCTTGCCGTCATAGCGAATAAGCAATCCACTTTCCGCTCAGCAAATGGATTGCACTCCATGTTTCTCACTTCTGGAATACCCAGCAGCAGGAGCATTCATTCAGACACTTGCCAGTGTACAAGAAATCAGACACAATTCCGGCGTGTCGAATAACAGCACGAGGACCTGTGCAGTATGACAATTTGATAACACGTTTTGTGCCCTGCCCTTCTCCAATGATTGTGAGTAGCCATGCCAGCAATTGATGAAGCGTTTGTGGATTCAGAGGCTCCTAACCCGGATGCCATGAAAAACGGCAGGAGCCTGGTTCTCAAAGGTTCATTCACACAACTCCATCAGTCTGAGGACGGAAGTTTGCTGTTCGGAGAGTGCAAAGGGAGCGGGAAAACTCCCTATCAGTGCTCCTCTGACTTTATGAATCCTGCCAAACCGGTGCATCGCTGCAGCTGTCCGAGTCGTCAGTTTCCCTGTAAACACTCATTGGGACTCCTGTACGCTTTTGTGCAGGGCAAGAACTTCACCATAGCCGATGTCCCTGAAGAGATCTCTGCCAAGCGGGAAAAGGCTGAGGTCAGAGCCGAGAAGAAAAAAGAGCAGGAAGCCAAGCCGAAAACAGTCAACAAATCTTCTCTGGCCAAGAAAATCAAGTCGCAGCAGAGTGGCCTTGACCTGCTAGAAACACTGACCCACGATCTGGTTCGACTTGGAATGGGGAGTCTCAGTGCCAAAACGGCCAGGCAGATCGAAGAGCAGGCGAAACAGCTGGGGAACTCTTATTTGCCAGGGGCTCAGGCAGCCCTGCACGCCTATACGAAACTATTCTCGAATGACCTTGGCAAATTTGACACCGACCTCTCTTCCAGCAAACGGGAACTTGTTTATAGCGAAGCGCTGGATCAGCTCGGGCGGCTGTATTCGTTGATTAAACAGGGACGAAGCTATCTCTCAGCACGACTGGAAGATCCCGAAATGGCTCCCGAAACCGGGAGTGCGATCGCCGCCTGGCTGGGACATAACTGGCAACTGCGAGAACTGAAGGAGGCAGGACTGGTTGAATATAAGGCCGAAATGATTCAACTGGCATTCAACTCTTATGATGATGTTGCCCGCAAAGAACTTGTCGATACGGGGATCTGGATGAATCTGGGGAGCGGAAAGATTCAGTTGACGCAAAACTACCGCCCATACAAAGCGCTCAACTACATCAAATCCGAGGACAGTTTCTTCCAGGTCGTTCAAGTGGATGAGTTGTGTATCTACCCCGGAGATGTCAATCCTCGAATCCGCTGGGACGGAATGCTGTCCAGACCAGTTGAGGCAGCGGATTACAAAAAAATCCAACAGCACGCCAGACAGGATTTCAACACTGTCATCAAGGAAGTCAAAAACGCGATCAAAGCCCCCCTGGCAGATAAACATCCGGTTTACGCTCTCCAATTCAAACAGATTGGGCAAGTTGACGACGAGTTTGTGATGGAGGACACCCAGAACAACAGACTCGTCTTCACCGATCAGGGCATGACCGAAGAACCAGCGAGTTGCTATCTGCTGAGTCTGCTCCCGGCTCATCTGCTAAAAAATCAGGTCATTGTTTGCCGGTTCCGTCATGATCTTGATACGCGGCAGCTGAGAGTCAAGCCTCTCGGAATTGTTACGGATGAACAAATTGTGAGATTAACGCTCTAAGGAGATGAGCGTTCAGCCCAGACGTATTTCTCTCTCCTTTCCAGCATTCCGGATTCTTGCCATGAGTATCGCCGTTCTCAATCAGGTTTATGGAGAAGTCCGTCGGCTCTCGATCGCCGGAAGCAATCTGGCCTCGGGTGACTTCCGTTTAAAAAAACTGATCGATCCATTGCGGCAATCCGCCCAGAAAGCGCCGGTCTTCGGCAAAGTCGCCGATGCCATACAAAAAGTAGTCGACAGCGATCAGCAGAATTCTGCTGAAACCTTACTCGAACTCACCACATTGACGACAGCGATCTTATATACCCAGGGAGAAACAGGAGTTGAGGGAAAACTGACGAAACTCAATTCGCAGGATCTTGGATTAACCGTTTCGAACACCAGTGCACGGGTCCTGAAACCACTCATTGAGGCATTGACATCAACAGGTTCAGGCAGATTGGAAATCATTCGGGATGCCCACGAGAGAGGTGCATTTCAGGATTTGCGATTGATCAAACATGCGATTGCGGCAATCGAGGATAAGTACTCAGAAATCGCTGATTATGTTGCCGACAATATTCTTCCCATTTATGGAAGAGCAATCTACTCTGAAATACTGGAAGGATTTGACCCCAACGGAAAAGGGGATGACGCCCGCCGCATGAAACTGCTGCATCGGCTCGACCCGGATGCTTCGAGATCAGTCGTCGATAACGCTCTGGAAAACAGTTCCCTGGACGTCAGACTGGAAGCCATTAACTGTCTGAAAGGACGGGAAGATGCGGTCGAGTTTTTACTTCAGCAGGTGAACGCCAAAAGCAGGGATGCACGCAAAGCTGCTTTATCCGCACTCACTCCTATCGAGAAACCGGAAGCAATCGAGGCTTTGATTCGAGCGGTTTCAAGTGCAGACCTGGAGCTGATTTCGGGGTCAATTTGGGCGAACAGGAACAAAAAACTGCAACAACATATTGTTGAGGAAGCAGAATGTCAGCTGGATGCCCTGCTGAATCCTCAAAGTGCCAAGCCGGCACCCGCGAACACGAAAACATCCAGGGCAGCGAAGAAAACCCAGTCCACGACAAAAACTTCGGATGCCACTGTTGAAGTATTCAGGTTTTATCATTTGCTGGCAGCATTTCGTGGACGCACAGACAAAGCCGCAGTTGATTTTCTGATGCGATGTTTCAGCCATCATGACGATCTGCTCAAACTTAAGGCAAACTCACTGGATGGAGTCGATCTCAACTGCCGAGTGGCAGAAATGATGTTGTTAAGCGGTTCAAAAGAGACGTTGGCAAAGCTGGTAGAGTCTGGTGCCAACGTGACACCGGAACTTGTCGAATTCAGTTTTCTGGCAACCTGCCGGATGGAGTCGCCGGCAAAAGTTTACGAATCATTTCGCGATGGTTACGCCAATCGCCCCAAGGGAAAGACGAAATCAGATAAAGCGGCCAGGGAAATCTCCGAGGCAATCGGCAATGTCCTCAAAGGGACCTGTTCAACCAGGCGGTGGGGCCATTACTGGAGGCAGGCAGATGGGGACGAAGTCTCGCAGGAGAATCTTTATCTTGATATCAAACTGGATCCGCGCTGGCTGGATGAAGCAATCAAACTGGACGATCTGGCGGTCATCCTGGAAATTGCCGAGTCCCCCCATCAGGGAGTCTGGAAGTTTCTCAGTGACTACGTTGACACGGAACTGAAGAAAAGCACTTGGAATCCCAGCCATGTCCTGGACGACATCATTGCCTGCATGATCAGGACGGAACATCCGGAGGTCGTCGATAAGATGCTGGCAATTCTTACCCGCACCAACAAATCCAAGACGATCGGGTATCTGAACTATTCACTGAATCGTCATATTCCAGACTTGCCCGCAACAGCAATTGAACCACTTGAGGCGATGATTCCAGAAATCAATGAAAAAATGGTTGACATTTTTGTCAGCTCTCTGGATGCATTAAAACAGAAGCACAAATCATAATGATTTGAATGAGACTCTACGAATCGTTTCGTGAAGTACCAGAACAAGCTGATGAAATCGAGTAATTACTGACGTTCACCACTCATGACAGCAGATCGCAATGGCCAAGAAAAAAGCAGTCACAAACAGTGACATCTCAACTGGGGATACCAATGTCCTCCGTCAATCGGCGGAGGTGCTTT
>JAGQQT010000442.1 GCA_020426065.1 Planctomycetaceae bacterium
TCAGTGTGTTCGCTGGAAAGCGGTCAACCCCAGTACACCTAATGCATAATAAGTGTACTCGACATCGGCCTGGTGATCCCATAACGCTGCCCGAAACCCGCCGGCTTCCAGTTCCAGCCCCTGCTTGACAAAATCCTGTGAGCTGAAGTGCAAACCGCCCGGTGAAATCTGCAGATCCCGCAACGCAACCAGAGCGGTGAAGGTGGAAAGCACATCGCTGAACGGAATCCGTGTGTTTGCGGCGACCCCACCATCGTCCCGCTGAACATCCTTCAAAAAATCACGAACATCGGCAATCAGGGCTGCATCCACTCCTCCCAGAAGTTTGAGAGTAGCGGTTGCTGCGGCAGTCGGGTTGGTTCCACTGCGACGCATCGGTGAGATTTCCACAAACCCGCCATCATCCCGCTGGCGATCGAACAGGAAATCAATGATTCTATCCGGCTCAGAAATTTTTCTCCCCAGCAGGTCGAGAGTCATCACGATCAGAAAGGTCTGATAGGTACTGCTGAGATTGCCCTCTTCTCCCTTGGCAAACCCACCATCCTCCCGACGCAACTGATCCAGTTTCTGCAAAGATTCCTCCAGCCAGGTTTGAGCGGCCGGCTCTGCCAGCAGATCAACACCACTTCCCATCTGAACGGAAACCGCACAGGAAATCCAGTTGAGCAGATCGACAGGTGCACTCACATGAGATCGTTCCTGCTCCAGATAACCGATCAGTGCCTGCAGAACGCGCTCATTCAGACCTTCAATCAGCAGCAGAGCTCGAATTGCGAAACCTGTGTAATACAGATCACTATCCCCTTCCCGCCCGCGGAAACCACCATCCGCACATTGCTGGTTCAGGATAAAGTCACGATGCAGATCCCAGCGCCCGGCGGGATATTGACCCAGTCCGGTCTGGAGAGTTTGAGCCAGATCAATCAGATAGGGGACACGCATGCGGAATGGGACATTTCAGGAGAGCTGGGTACGGTGGGAACGAACGCAGCATAAGAAACGTCGCATCGGAGTGTAACTGAACCGGCAAAAAAGTCGGCAAACTCCGGAAAATGAGCGGTGAGTTGAGAGATCATGGACAGGAATCCCCTCACTGATCTCCTCAAAACGTGCCGGGTGGGAGCGTTTCAATTCTCGAATGGGATCCGCTCTCAGATCCTGTCAGTCAGCAAAAGAGTTCTGAACTCAGGCTGCCCGCTGATTCATCTGGGCTTTGAACAGGTTGTGGTAAATCGGACAGGTTTCCAATAACTGCTCATGCCGACCGCAGGCAATCATATGCCCTTCATGCATCACGACAATCCGTGTGACAAAATTGAGGAGCGTACGATTGACGGAATGAGTGACGATAAATGTAGTACAGTCTTTCGTCAGCGATGCCAGAGCCTGCTGGATCTGATATTCACTCTGGGAATCGATAGCGGAGGTCGCCTCATCAAGGATCATGATGGATGGCTTGCGAATAATAGCTCGGGCCAGTGCAATCCGCTGACGCTGACCACCGGAAAGAGCGGCACCTTTTTCTCCCACAACAGTTTCAAAACCGTCCGGCATCTGTTCCAGGAATGCAGTCACGCCGGTCAGTCGAGCGGCTTCTTCAACCTGTTGACGAGACGCTTCGGGTGCTCCATAACGAATGTTCTCGTAAATGGTAGCATTAAACAGCTGCGTATCCTGGGTCACAACACCAAGCTGCTTGCGCAGATCCCGCAGAGCTACATCCTTGATATCCACACCGTCAATCAACACACTCCCCCGATCGGCATCGTAGTACCTCGGGAGCAGATTGATGAGGGTGGATTTACCGGAACCGTTTTCTCCGACCACAACAATGCATTCACCATACTCAACCTTCAGCGAGACATCGCAGAGGGCATCCGGACGTGGCTTGCCATCTTTGGTGGCGTAGGCAAAGCGAATATTTCGGAATTCGACATGCTGTTGATGTCGTGGGAGCAGTCGCGGAGATTTTGGTTCCTCGATGCGGGATTCCGTTTCCAGAAATTTGGTCAGTCGATCAGCCGCAGCAACCGAACGTTTAATCTTGGAATAGATGCTGGACAGCTTGCGAACAGGGTCAACCGCTCCAACCAGGAAGGTGTACATCAGCATGAGCGTGGGAATATCTGGTGGTTCATCGGCCAGCTGGACTCCCCAGATAGTTGTTGTTTTCCGCAACAGCAGATACATGCAGGGCAGCACCGTGATGAAAATCGCGCCCATACCCATCAGTTCGACGCTCGGATTCGTGAACGCATCGATCATGCGAATCTTCATCGACTTGTTGTAGTAGTTGCGGTTCTCTTCATGAAACTGCTTACGATGCCGGGCACCGTTCCCGAAAGCGATAACTACCCGCATTGCATTCAGCATTTCCTCCAGAACCTGGTAGATGCGAGACATGCTCTCCATCATGCGAAGACTGGCTTTTTTCAGCATCTTGCCGAAACGGTGAAACATGATGCCGGCAATCGGGACGAAAAACATGGACAGCAGAGTAAGCCGCCAGTTGACCAGAAAAGCCAGTGCAATGCACGATATGGCTTTGACGGGTTCGCGAGCCATCCGACCACCCACCAGGGACAGTCCATGAGACAGTTCCTGCAGGTCGAACGTAAAGCGGGACATCAGAGCCGGAGTTCCCTCCAGCGTGAGTGTCTGGTAATCGAGCTTGAGACATTTCCGGAAGCAGGCTTTGCGGATATCGATGGTCGTCAACTCGACCACACTTCCCACAATCATGCTCTGGATGAAAATACAAATCCCTTTCATTGCCGTGGCGAACACGAGAATGACAAAGAGCATAGCCACCGTATTGAACTGATCGGTCGGAACCCAGGGGAGTATGGTGGCCTTGGTCCAATTGAGCCAGTGAATACTGCGCGTAGCCCGGGCGATCCGCTCCTGGTGCTCAGCTCTGGTGTCCAGTCGGCGGACCTGTTGCGATTCGGAAAGCTCACCGCTCTCCAGTTCGCGATCAATCGATGCGATCTGTGCCTCAGTGGACGTGGTCTGCTCCTGGAGTTCATCCAGCTGCTTTTCCACATAATCCTGCAGGTTGCCTTCCATCAGGATGGTGGTGACCGGGAATACGACGGAGAGGTTGGCTCCCCAGAAGACCCCCACCAGCACGGCAAAAAAGATCGAGAGCCAGATTTTGACCCGATAACGGCGCAAGAAGGGCCAGACCTTGAAAAATCCTTCAATCACCGACATGGATTCGCTTCCCTGCGAAGGCTTTGATGCAGCGTAGTTTTACTGATTAGAGAATCCCTTCCTGGAATTCTCTTTCAGCTGATTGGTGGGAGTATAAATTGAGTGCTTGCAACAGGTCCAGATCAGCCTGAAATGAAAAAGCTGACCACATTTGCGGTAAAAAAAGGACTATTGCTGCATCTCATTCCAGATTTTCTGGACTTCTGCCTGCTGCAGATCCTTAATGTGAGTGGCGATGGACCAGACGTGCCCAAAGGGATCGACCAGCACGCCGGAGCGATCTCCATAAAACTGGTCCACCACAGGACGTTTTACGCTGGCACCTGCCTCCAGGGCCCGCTCAAAGACCTCGTCGACATCGTTGACATAAATCATGAGAGAAAAAGAAGTTGCATCACCAGCAGCTGGAGCGACCGCATCCATTTCCGGGAATTCATCGGCCAGCATGACCCGGGAATCGCCAATCTGGATTTCAGCATGGGCGATCCGCCCATCGTGATGATCGAGCTTGATTTTCAGCTCTGCGCCAAAGGCTTCCTCATAAAAATCCAGGGCCGCCTTGGCCCCCTTCACGACTATATAAGGGGTTATTGTGTGATAGCCATCAGGAATGGGAGAGACCGGCATGGGAAGTCCTTGTTCTGGGAATCATGACATCCGCCGGATCAATCACTCAGGCTGCTGCCCTCCGACGTTCTGTTAACTGTAAAAAGAGCCCTTCCATTCGATCAAGCATCCGTTCAATTCCAAATTCAGAAAGAGCCTTGTTTCGGGCCGCTTCGGCAAACTGGGCCCTCTTTTGCGGGTGATCC
>JAGQQT010000443.1 GCA_020426065.1 Planctomycetaceae bacterium
GCGGTCACGACGCCCAAATCAACTGACGATGTGAAAGCCATTGTCGCCTACGCTACTGAACATCAGATACCGGTTATCCCGCGCGGTTCTGGAACTGGACTGGCTGGAGGCTGCCTGGGGACTGGGATCGTGATCGATTTCAGTCGCTGGATGAATCGAATCCTGGAAATCGGAACCAGCACCGCCCGGGTACAACCGGGAGTGATCCTCAATGATTTGAATACTGTCTTGCGTTCACGTGGTCTGTACTTTGCACCGGATCCTTCCAACGCTTCGATTACTACTCTTGGCGGCATGATTGGAGTGGATGCAGCGGGTTCTCACGCAGTGGGAGTTGGTTCAACCCGCGATCATCTCAAAACTCTCGAAGTGGTGCTGTCCGATGCCAGTGAATACCGGATGGGGCGTGAACGGGTTTTCCTGCAGAACCTGGGATCCGAACGTCTGGTCAGCAAGGGAAACACCGATCCATTCGCCCGCATCCAGGTCATTCTGCGGCGGTTGATGACAATCCTGCAGGAAAACCGGGAGCTGATTGAGCAGCATCAGCCCTGTCTGTTACGCAATACCGCCGGTTACATGTTGAGAGGGGTTCTGCAGAAAGAATCGATCGACTTTCCCCGCATGTTTGCCGGATCAGAAGGGACACTGGGAGTCTGCACCGAGGCAGAGATCCATCTGTTGCCACTGCCGGAACATCGACGAGGCGTGCTGCTGATCTTTTCCCGTTTCGATGAAGCGACGGCCTGCATTTCCCGTCTGCTGGATTTCGAGCCCTCTGCCTGTGATCTGGTAGACAGGCGATTGCTGATGCTGGCCCGGGAAGCGTCGCCTGAGTATGCCCGCATCATACCTCAGCACGCAGCCGCAGCGCTGATTGTTGAGTTTCAGGCCTGGTCCGAAGCAATGATCGAGCGTCGACTGAGTCTGTTTCGCGATTTTATCGAACGTCATGTGAATGAAGCCCGGGTTGCCCAGGTTGCAGTCACTGCCCAACAGATTGATCATTTGTGGCAATTGCCGCGACAGGTGGTCCCGTTGCTGACCCGCCTGCAGGGAGTTTCCCGGCCAGTCCCCTTTATTGAAGATATCGTCGTGCCGCCCGAACGGCTGGGGGATTTTCTGCATCAGGCCCAGCGGACCCTGCAGCGGTTTCAGGTTACCGCCTCACTCTATGCCCATGCCGGTTCGGGACAATTACATCTCCGGCCGTTTCTTGAACTTCCGAACAAGGAAAATGCTTCGAGCTTTGAAGCCCTGGCGCGGGATTTATACAGGCTGGTTGGTGAAATGGGGGGCTCAATATCCGGAGAGCATGGAGACGGCCTTTCGCGGACTGCCTTTCTGAGATCCCAATACGGGCCGATGTATCGGGTGCTGCAGCAGATCAAGCAGTTGTTCGATCCCCACGGTCTGATGAACCCGGATAAGGTTGTCAGTGGCGATCCGCACCTGACAGTCAAACATTTTCGTCCGGATGGTGAACTGCTCCGGCAGGAGCCTCTGGTTCCACTGCAGTTGAACTGGCAGGATCTCAATCTGGTTCAGGAAACGAGCCTGTGTAATGGATGTGGAATCTGCAAAACCGATTCCCCCGCTCGCAGGATGTGTCCGTTTCATCATCAGGATCCCTCGGAGCTGACTTCGCCTCGTGCCAAGGCTAACCTGCTCAGGCATTATGTTTCCCGGCAGTCTGCTGCTGAAGGAGAAGACACGGCGGAATCGCTCGATCAGTTGAGTGCTGAGCAGATGCTCAACTCCTGTTTCAACTGCAAGCAGTGCCAGCTCGAATGTCCCGCCGAAGTAGATATCCCGCACATGTGGCTGGAAGCAAAGTCGAACCATGTCCTCAAGCATGGACTGAGTCGTTCGGACTGGTATCTGAGCCGTGTGGACCGCCTGGCGGAACTGGGCTGGCGATTTTCCTGGCTGGTCAACTCAGCGTTCCGCAGTCGGACCGGCAAATGGCTGCTGCAGAAGCTGATCGGAATTGATGCCCGGCGAAAGCTCCCCCGTCTGGCTTCCCGGCCTTATCTCGAACAGTTTGCCCGGCGTCAGAAGAAGCAGCCTCAAGGTACAGGGACTCCAGCTTCCAACGGAAGCAAACCGGTTGTACTGTTCGTGGATTATTTTGCCAACTATCACGATCCGGAAGTTGCTCTGGCACTGGAAGCAATTTTGCGGCACAACGGAATTCGCTATCTTGTTCCCGAAGAGCAGACCGTTTCCGGAATGTCGGCCATCAATGTTGGAGACCTGGTTTATGCCCGGCAGAAAGCAGAACAGAATATCCGGGTGCTGGGAACGCTGGCCCGGGAAGGGCATACGATTCTCTGCGTTGATCCGAATGCGGCGGTCTGCCTGAAGCAGGAGTATCCGTTTCTGCTCGATCATCCCGATGCGAAAGTCATTGCGAATCAGACGCGCGATGTCGGTCTCTACCTGGTAGAACTTCTGGGCAAGGGGCAGCTGGCACAGCCAACACACGAAGTTCCTCTGCGGATTGTGTATCATGAACCATGTCATCAACGGGCGTTGAAAACGAAAAACCCCTACATGGAGTTGATGTCCGGTATCCCCTCACTCGACCTGCAGCTGATTGATCGGGGTTGCAGTGGCATGGCCGGTCACTTCGGGCTGGCTCACAGGGATTTTGATCGCTCGATCGCGATGGGCCACGGCCTGATTGATGCAATGCAGACTGAAACCTACCAGCTGGGAATGTCGGAATGCACTGGCTGCCGACTGCAGATGGAATATGGAGCCGCTCAGCCAGTAGTCCATCCGCTGAAAGTGCTCGCGGCTTCTTATGGACTGGTCGAGTTGAATAAAAAGAAGTCTGGCGAAACGTTAACTGTGGTTCCCCACGCTCCTGCACAGGAGTTGACATGAACCAGGAACCGGAAATCGTCGTGCGTCTGTTTGCCGGAATCCGGGAAGCCCTTTCTCAGGACAGTTTGCAGCTGAGCTGTCAGGAAGGAATGACGGTTTCACAGTTACGAGAAAAACTGCGTGAACAGAATCCGAAACTGGCTCCTTGGCTGGAATGTTCCATGATTGCCCTCAACGGACAATATGCCCGGGGAACGGATCTACTGCAGCCCGGAGATGAAGTCGCCCTGATTCCCCCCGTCAGTGGAGGATAAACAACCTTCGTTCTTCATTGAGCGTCGTGTGGCACTGCTGGCTTGCCAGCAGTGTTATCAACAACCACAAACCTCCTGTCCTCTTTCATCTGGAGAGTGACGAACGAATAGCCGTCAAGATGAAGCCCATGAATGAGAATCAGCAACCGAATGGTCCCAAAGCATGGATTCAGATCTCACCCGATCCGATTCCAGTCGAGGAGATTCTGCAGCGGGTCAGAGATCTGCGTTGCGGAGCGGTGGTGCTGTTTCTGGGAACGGTGCGGGAATTGACCGACGGAAGGCGAACGGTCTCCCTCTCTTATGAGAGCTACGAACAGATGGCCGAACTGGAAATCCGCAAGCTGATTCGGGAAGCTCAGGCCAGCTGGCCACTCCGGCATGTGGCAATCCAGCACCGGATCGGTCCACTCCAGTTGGGCGATGATGCGGTGGCGGTCGCAGTCAGCTCCCCGCACCGCAAGGAAGCCTTCGCCGCTGCCGAGTTCCTGATGGACCGTATCAAGCAGACTGTCCCCATCTGGAAACAGGAGCACTGGTCCGATGGCCAGTCCGAATGGATCCACCCTGGTGCGGAGTGAGGAGCATGGGGTTTTGAAATGAAGTTGCAATGGAATCAGTCACCTGCTTAATACAGAAACGGGAGGCCGTATGTTTCGCTGGTTGATGAGTCGGATTCTTCGTGCGGATCTGGCTCCCGGATTTAACTGGCCAGAGCCGTCCGCTGCTGAAGTTCTGGCCCGAATCTCAATTGAGTTGCCGCAACCGTTCCTGAAGGTTGACACGCGGGAACAGTTGCTGAGCCAGTCCGGTGACGAATTTGTCCTTTACAAACGCTGGACCAACCAGAAGGGCATGGCACTGGTGCGGTTTCG
>JAGQQT010000444.1 GCA_020426065.1 Planctomycetaceae bacterium
AAACTCAGAACGACCTCCCGCTCCCATTGGTTCAAGATGGACACTGCGGGCTGCTTCACCGGGAAATAGTCCGCAATAACTGCCCAGCCCCAGATAAAGCAGTCCAGTCAGAATCAAAACGGTGCGTTGGTAAAGCATAATGATCTCCAGTCAAAACAATCTGACTTGATCATAGTCACATTCGAGTTGATCAGGAGTTCGCAAAATCTGAAAACAGGTCTGACCAGACATGGCAAATCTTTTCGCTTTTTTTCAGATCGGACAAAGGATTCCAACAGCGAAACCTGGTCTGGCGTAATTTGGGTGCAGGTTTCCGGATCCGCATTGTTTCGACGACTGCCAGCGGGAAGTAAGGACGTATTCCCGAATCGGCATGGGCCACATCGCGGTCTGAGATGATGGACATGCCATGATCGGGCTGACTCTGCAACTTTTCCTGACATCGCGACTCCTCCATCCCTTCACAGCGGCCATTCGGCCAGTAACCGGAGTGCGTCATGTCAACTGAGTCAAAGTCTTGGTGGGATTTTCTCTACAACCACAATCCCTTTTATGTTGTCAGTACCGTATTGATGCTGATGGCGGTTCGATTTGCCTATGGGGAGATGCCGATCGGGGAAATCAATTGCTGGATGGTGATGGGCGTACTGGCCGGATACACCACGCTCCTGGCCATCATTGGAGTCAGCATCATCCGCTTCGGAAAAGTCTGGGACGATGCCCGATCGATTCTGTTGCTGCTTCTGCTGCTGTTTCTGGGAATTTCGGTCAGCATGGACGATCTGTTCGTCAAGCTTTCCACTCCTGAGGAAGGATTTTTGCTGGCGATCACCGGATTGGGTTTCAGCAGCCTGATGACGGAGGCGGTCCTGTGGCTGACGGGAATCAGGCTGGGAGGATTGTATCGCTTTCCCTTCTACCTGTTTCTGGGGCTGTTCTTTTTCACTCCCTGGTGGTTGTCTCCGGAAATGCACCCACGGGATGTCCGCAGCACGGAACTCCTGCTGACACTGTTTCCCGTTGCGATTGCGATGATCCTCCTATCATTGCTGCCCGCTGTGTGGAGAGGACCTGCTTACTGCCGGAAGAACGGAACTCCCTGGCGATTTCCGCTTTATCCCTGGTCGATGTTTGTCTTTCTGATTGTGGCGGGGCTGATTCGCAGCTATGCACTCTGTCTGACTTTTGGTCCAACTGGTCCCATCTGGCGTCCGCTTCCCAGCGGAGGTTCCGGGATTGTCTTTGCCACAATCTGGGGGACCTGGTTCTGGGTTCCCATCTTTCTGGCGATCCTGATTCTGCTGCTGGAAGGGGGAGTCGTCACCCGTTCTCAAAAGCTGATTGATAAAACTGTGCTGCTGGCGCCCGGAGTTCTGCTGCTGGCCTTCCCCTGGGGGCATTCCCGGGTGTTTGTTCAGCACTGGCAACGTATTTCGGAGATGACTGGGAGTCCGCTCTGGTTGACTGTGATTCTGCTGCTGGCCTTTTTTGTCTGGGCTCGATACCGGCAGGCCCGTTTTGCCCACATCGGCTTTTTTGGCAGCCTGTTGCTGCTTACTCGCATCGGACCGGAAACGAATTCCATTCAGACGCTGCAGACGTTTCAAATCTGGCCGATCATGCCTCTCGGGTTGTTGTTGCTGTTTCAGTATTATCGGCAGAAGTCGAGCGGATATCTGTTTGCCGGACTGGCCTGCCTCACCTGGATTCCCGCTCTGTTTTCCCAGGACTGGCTGGCACTGCAAGCTGGCCGGGAAATGGCCTGGGGGATGGCGTGGCTCTCCTGTTTCATCCTGGGGATTCTCTACCGGGACGAGTTCAGTTCTCTCCTGCGATTCATTGCCTCGATGAGTCTGGTTTACCTCATGCTGCAGTTGTTGATTGGCGTTTTTGACGATCGGCTCAGTCAGCTGGCAGCGTTCGGAATTTCTGCCGGATTCCTGGTTCTGCTCGGAGGAATGGCCTGGTGGCAATCTTCGGAGGCTTATTACTGGGGAGCAATCCTGGGAGGCCTGATCTGTCTGTATGCCGTTGCCCGGATCTGTTTTCACTGGGCGTGCGGATTGTTTGGAGAGAACGCAGTCACTGCCTTCTGCTGGAGTGTCGGAACACTCCTGTGTGCCCTGCTCATCAGTGCTCATAAGGCGCACTGGCTGAATGGCAAGAATTCTGGCCCGGATGAACCAGAACAGGAAACGGCTCCTGCCGCAGGGTAGCAGCGGTTCGACATGGCTGCTTGAGTGATCTTCAACTCAGGCAGCCTGATCCCGCTCGCACCACTGCGCATTTTCAATCCAGAAGCTGACCTCTTTGTGATCGGGAATCTTTCCGCTCCGCAGAATCCGCTGACCTTCCGAAGTCTGAGCGTATTCTTCGATCAGCGGGAGCAGGTCCTCAACCGCCGAGCCAGCCAGATCCTGCCACGTTTCGACACCCACTCCAGTCAACAGCTGGGCATCGTGACCACGCAGTCCCGGAACGGCAATCATGAGGTCTGCCTGATTCTGCCATGCCGTCACCAGTGCAGCATTGATCCAGCGGGTCTTCAGCTTTTCAACCAAGGTCTCCGGATCGGTGGCCAGGAAATCTCCAACGGTCTCGATATTGATTTTACGGAAACGGCTGGCTGTTTTGGGGCCGATGGATGGTGCATCCACGATCGGAGAATCGGGACGAAGGTGAGTGACATGCTGTTTGTCCTGCTCAACATCATCTTCGATGTCATCACTCTCATCGCTGAGCGAGGCGAGCGGGCGGGCTCCGAAAGGTGAAGCTTCCTCAACAAACGGATCCACCACAGGTTGCCGGGCATCTTTCGGAGGAGGGGATTGTTTTGATGGGTTTGTCTTCGCTTTGATTTTCACGCGTGGTTTTTCGACCGGTGCCGGAACCGATTCCGCTTCCTCTTCACCTTTCCGATACTTGTCGATCAACTCTGCAATCACCCGGTTTTCTTCCGGAAGATTATGGACGACTTTTCCGGTCTGCTTCAGTTCCGCATAGATACGTTCGACAACTTTGCGTTCTGCACTGTCAGCCATATTCTTGGTAATCCAGAACACAGGAATCGTTGCCTGAGACAAGGCTGCGTGCAGAGAAAGTGAAACAACCGGGGGACGCTGTTTGGACTCCAGCAGGCAACGATCCAGCACCGCTGCCAGCACTGCCGCTGCTCTTCCCAGCAGAAGCGAGAATTCTTTTGTCAGTGATTCATTCAATCCGGCAGGTGGATCTCCCACCCCTTTGTCGAAATCATACTGCTGGACGATTTCGTTGTAATGTTCATGGGAAAGCGTGGCTTCTTTTCGCATCAGATCTGTAAGCCAGTCTGCATCCTGGGGGAGGGCAACTTCGGGGAAGCCTCCCAATTCTGCTTCCAGCTGGTCGATCAACTCATCATAGCTGCAGCTCACGCTCCACTCGCAGGCCCGGTGGATCACGTTTTCCGCTTCCGACTGACCGGTGTGCAGCGGACAGAAGATATCTGTCAGGTAATGGCTCATCACTCCTGCCGAGTAGATCCCGGCTTTCCATTGTTCATCTGCAAATTCCTGACGGGCTTTGGCATACCATTCTGTGGCAGCCGAAGTGGCTCCGCCCCAGAAATTCTCGCCGACATGCAGCACATGATTGCGGAAGTCCCGGAACTTCTTGTCGGGATCTTTCGAACCGGTCAGGTAGGATTCAATATTCTTCAGGAACAGATCTGTCCAATGCTCCGCATACTCGCATTTGAGCAGACGCAACGCTTCCATGGCCAGCTTGTGATGGGTTCCCTTGCATTTCCAGGCGTACAATGTCCGATAATAGAGCGACATGGCAAGATGGGGAGCTAGAGGCGAGATGAAGGAGGGGGCCTCAATCTGACAGATTTCTGTCATGGAGGCAAGGGGCATTCCCGGAATGTAAACTCTACGAGAATGCCAGACTCAAGCATATTTCAAGCAGGCCAAGCCTTTTCAAGCAGGCAAAAGCGGCTGAAGGGAATCGAACCCTCATTTAAAGCTTGGGAAGCTTT
>JAGQQT010000445.1 GCA_020426065.1 Planctomycetaceae bacterium
CGAGTGAGTCGATACTGGTAAGACTGCTGCAGCTTCCAGCAGGTATCCCGGTCGGAAATTTCACTCGAAATCATCTCATCCACCATCTGAATTCGTCTCGATTACAGTCGAGTGATTCAGGCCGTGAGCAACGGACAGAAGTCCGGTTGCACACATTCCCTGAAGAATTTTCCAGAGGCTGAAAAACCTGGCGTTTTGATCTGAAATACGTGGTTTTTCAACCAGGGACTGGAAAGAATTCTGCGGATGAGGACGGACCACCTCAGGTGGTCTTCCCTGCGTGACTGATCCTCTGTGATAGTGAGCCGAACCATGGCACTTCGTTCCAAAGACCTGTTTGAAGATACCAGTATGAGCTTCGGGGACCACCTCGAAGAGCTCCGTTACTATCTGTTTCGTTCGCTCATTGGAGTGATACTTGTTTCGATCTTTACGCTGATCTATGGAAATCAGCTGGTGGGGCTGGTTCGCAGTCCCATTGATCGAGCCCTGATTCGTCATGGCCTGGCCGGGCAACAGGTCGATGACCTGGGAGATGCCACCTTCCTGGAACGCCTTTCAGAGTGGTCAAATGCCATCGGCACTTTCGGGATTGGTCAGGAAGAGGAAGAAAAAACCGCCGAAGAGGTGACCACAGAGGGCAAGAAAGCCAGAGCGAGCCTGACTGGCAGGCAGATCGATGTGCAGATTCCAGCCGAAGATCTCCTGGTGGCCCTTCACGAAGTGGCCCCCGCTCAGTTTCCACCGGTCACCACTTCCGAAGTTGTCCCTGAACAGGAGAAAGCGGAAGTCACGCTGCGGATCCGGGCACCGGAGTTTATGATCTTTCGGGACAATGTCAAAAAATCCAATCGCCCTGTGACGCTGAATGTGCAGGAAGCGTTTCTCACTTATGTCAAAGTGGCTCTGGTGGCCGGACTGGTCTTTTCGAGTCCCTGGATCTTCTACAATATCTGGATGTTTGTGGCGGTTGGCCTTTACGCTCATGAGCGGAGATTCGTCTATGTGTATGGCACGATGAGTCTGTTTCTGTTCCTGATCGGAGCGGTGTTCTGTTTTTATGTTGTCTTTCCATTCATTCTGGAATTCCTGCTCAGCTTCAATAAATGGCTTGATGTCCAGCCGCAGATCCGGCTTTCAGAGTGGGTTTCGTTTGCGGTCATGCTGCCGCTGATGTTCGGAATCAGTTTCCAGCTCCCCCTGGCAATGGTCTTCCTGAATCGTCTGAACATCTTCGAAGAGCATGTTTACCGGGAACAGCGACGCATGGCGATTCTGGTCATTGCCACTCTGTCCATGATTCTGACTCCATCCGATCCGGCCAGCATGCTGCTGATGATGTTCCCTCTCCTGTTCCTGTATGAGCTGGGGATTTATCTTTGTAAACTGAACCCTGCTGCCAATCCTTTTGAACGGGAAGGCGAACTGACAGCCTGATTCCTGTGTCGGCTGGCATACGTTTCGGATGTGAGACGGAATTCAAACTGTTCTGGAAGAGTGAAATCATGACTGCGAAAAAGAAATCGGACGCGAAAGCGAATTCGCAAGTGATCGCAGTCAACCGGAAGGCCCGGCACAATTACGAGATTCTCGATGAACTTGAATGTGGCATTGTGCTGTATGGCAGCGAAGTCAAAAGTATCCGGGATGGCCAGATTTCACTCGATGAGAGTTTTGCTCACATCAAGGACGGCGAACTCTGGCTGCAGGGATGCCATATTGGGGAATATCCCCAGGCCAATGTGATGAACCACATTCCTCGCCGGCATCGCAAACTGCTGTTGCACAAAAAGGAGCTCCGCAAGTTTGCCGAAACCGCCAAGCAGAAAGGGCTTACACTCGTTCCGCTCTCTGCGTATTTCGTGCGGGGAAATGTGAAAATCAAAATCGGTATCGCCCGCGGCCGCAAGCTGCACGACAAGCGGGAAAAGCTCAAAAAAGACACCGCTCAACGCGAAATAAAAGCCGCCTTGTCCCCGAAGTATCAGCGCTGAGGGGACAAAGTAAGAATGTCTGTATCACCAGGGCGCCATGCTCTTGCTTGCTTGTGCATGCAGACAGCAAATCTTCTCGTCCATTTCTAAAGTGAAGACTGTCACGGATTAGAGATGCCTGACTGTCTGACGCAGTCAAAAGCGTGTGTTCATAACTGCCTGCAATCAATTGAAGCAAATTGCTCTCTTCAGTCCAGGGGGCAGATTTCTCTTGCCGGTCATACAATATACTCATAAAATCGATGGCATTTTTATGTATGACTATACAGAGTTATCCCAGGGTGCCTGTTAAGTCTGCTGTGTTAATCCGGGATGAATAAAGTGGTTCAGTGAACTCAAACTGGTGGAAAAGAAATTGAATCTCATGAATTTCATAAAAAAATGAAATCTGTTGTAGAAATCCTCCTGCGACTGCGTTTCATCAAGAAATCGCACTGTACAGATTGAATATCTGTATGTCTAAATAGGACAGGCTGCAATGTGCAGTAATGCTGATGGAGTAGATGCTAGTCTTTCCGCAAATGCGCTCAGAAACAGGAGGCGGTATAATGGTAGCAGCTCAGCTGCGGCGGGGATTTACGCTCATCGAGTTGCTGGTGGTAATTACGATTATTGGAATATTAGTGGCCCTGTTGATGCCAGCGGTGCAGCAGGCTCGTGAAGCTGCCCGGCGGGCCAGCTGTTCGAATAATCTGCATCAGATCGCGATCGCGATGCACAACTATCATGACAGCTTCACATCCTTTCCAAGTGGGTTCGTCAGAGCGGCGATCGGTTATGACAGCTCAATCCCACCCAGTATGGTCCCCCCGAATGACTCCGATGATATGGCAGAGTCACTCAGTTGTGATGTCAGTATACCCCTCATCGGTCAGATCGTTCATGAGTGGGCCTGCATGGGACGTGGCTGGGGTTGGCACGCACTCTTACTCAGGCAGGCTGGTCAACTGACGGTGAATGTCAATTTCGAAGAGGCTCGATTCAGTAAAAACAATATCGAAGCTGGAAAGGTCACCGTAGATCCTTATATCTGTCCCTCGGCTCCCATTAATACCAACTGTCTGCCACAAAAGATGACGCAGTATCGAGGTAACATGGGATGGTGGCCTGAAATCCCCACGCCGACTTCATTACCTCCCAATAATGGAATTTTCTACGGGGATTCCGCGATTCAGTTTAAAGACGTAATCGACGGGACTTCTTCGACTTTTCTTGTCGGTGAGTCGTTACTCGGTCTGTGGCCTGATGCGTACAGTTGCTGTGCTCGCGTGCGAGATGACAAACCCAATTTCGATGCCTTCTGGAGAGGAGGACAGAATCAGCCAATTCCCGCTGTCATGTTTGGATTTGGCAGCTGGCATGGCGAGATGATCAACTTTGCCCTGGTCGATGGCTCAACCAGAAAACTGTCGAAATCGATTGACACAGATGTGTATCGCTCACTCTGTACTCGTTACGGCCGCGAGACGCTGGGAGATTTTTAATCCCAGAAGGTTGCATTCTCTGTGAAAAGACTCCAGGCACCTTTATTGCTTCTTCCCGAGTTCTTCCAGGAGGTCGGTTTGAACCTGCTGTATTTCCAGGAGTCTGTGCCACTGGTGTGTGAGCAACAGATCAACCTTTGAGTGCAGATGACGGATTTCCAGTTCGGCCTTCAGGTTGACTCGGTAGTCGTTTTCCGCCCGCAGGCGATCTTTGGCTTCCTGCCGATTCTGACTCATCATGATGACTGGTGCCTGAATTGCAGCCAGACAGGATAGGACCAGGTTCAACAGAATGTAGGGGAATGGATCAAATGACCTGCCTGATACAGCCAGTGAGTTCATGGTGATCCAGACAATCAGCACTCCTGCAAAACACAGAATAAACGTCCAGCTGCCGCCAAAAGTGGCCACTCTGTCAGCCAGCTGTTCACCAAGAGTCAATCCTTCGTCGGCAATCGCATCTACATTCCTGGTCAGGATTTCGTGCTGTCGCAGGCTTTCAATCACCTCATGTTCCAACGCGGTCAGCTC
>JAGQQT010000446.1 GCA_020426065.1 Planctomycetaceae bacterium
CAATGTAGTCCTGCCCATTGTCGACAGGTTTCGCAAAGTATTCCAGGCCATTGAGCAGTTGAATGCTCCCGTATTTCGTGAGGCTCAGGCGGATTTACGACTGCAGTTTGAAATGCTGTTTCCTCCCCAGGCACTTCTGACGGTTTCCTGGCCTGCCCTGCAAAATTATCCACGTTATCTCGATGGGATTATGTCTCGCTGCAATAAGTTGAATAATGCTGGTCTGGAGAAGGATCGCAGGAATCTGGCCGAATTGCGGCCCATGCTCAACCGACTGCTCGAAGCGGTTACCTCCCGGACCGCCGATCCGGCTGAAGTCGATGCGTTCCGCTGGATGATGGAAGAATTCCGGATTTCCCTCTTCGCCCAGCAGTTGGGAACAGCTCAGCCCATTTCCCCGAAGCGGATGGAGAAGCAGTGGAAAAAAGTCATCCGCAATCTGTAAGTGCCTGATGAAAAGTGAGAGTTCCCCTCTTTTAGATCCCCTGCAAGGGGTCTCGCTTTGCAAAAATTGCTCACTTCGGCCGGTTTTGAGCTGATCTTGATCAAAAAAACAAAATCGCGGTAAGTTTTTGGAAACTTCTCGCGGATGCGGTCTCGTTGAACCTTTCCTCTCTTCTCAGCGACTCATCCGTCTCACCTCGATGTCTGTGTTCGGAGCAATCCAATGCGTCCTGCCCTTCGGTTCATCCGAGTTTTCTGGCTTCCCCTGATGGGAAATCTTCTGTTCGCCCTGCCCCATTCCGCTGCCGCAGAATTTCCCTACAAAGCGGAAACGACAGCTGACAGTGTGGCTGTGCATAGTGGACCGGGCAGTCGCTACTACCTCACGGGAGAACTGAAAAAGAATGCCCAGGTGGAAGTGCACCGACACGATCCAGGCGGATGGTACATGATTTCACCTCCCTCAGATAATTTCAGCCTGATCCGTGCCGAACACATCAGCAAAGATGCCGGTGGATTTGGCGTGGTGAGTGAAAATAACGTGGTTGTCCGGGTTGGCAGCTCCCTGGGAGATCGTCACGAAGTCGAACAGCGGCGGCTGATGAAAGGGGATCGCGTCAAGATTCTCGGTGAAGAAAGCATTGAAGAACGTGGCCGGGTAATCAAGATGCTGAAGATCGAGCCACCTCAAGGAGAATTCCGCTGGGTCAAGGGTGATTTACTGATCCCTGTGGACCTGAATCTTCGTAAAAAACATGATGCGAATCCCTTCGCGTTCCCTTCAAATGGAATTCATTTCGAGCCGGACACAAACCCCTCTCAGACACCTGATCTGAGATATCCCGTTGCAGAAGAACCCAAGACCACTCCAGTTGAACACAAGCCGGAACAGAGTGCCGAATTGCCCAGCTGGGTTCATCCTGCTACTGATGGTGTGGCGACTAATGTTGACCTGAAAAAACTGGAACGAGATCGCAACATTCTCAACGCTCTGGATCAGAACTTTCAGCAGATGCTGCGGCAGGATGTTTCGGAATGGAAGTTCAACGATCTGCAGCACGATTACCAGAAGCTGAAGAGCTCCACCTCTGTGGAGGCGATTGCCAGTCAGATTGACCTGCGACTGAAAACAATGCAGAAATACCTTGAAATTCAGGGGGAATTTGATTCCCTGCGGGAGTTGACTGCAGCGACAAATCGACGGGACACTGCTCTGGCGGAGGCTCAGTCGACTCCTGTCAGCACAGCAATGACCTTTGGAACTGAAGTTGAGTATTCATCCGAATTTGGCCCCATTGCAAGTCTGCCCGGGGAGTCAGCCGGCTTCCTGCCCGACCTGGGACCGGGGCCGGAGATGGGGATGTTCCCCTCCGCTCCAGAGACCGCTCAGTTTCCGGAAGTTGATCAGACGGCAATGATTCCACAGGATGTCCCTCAGATCACTCCAGTGGATCCTCCGCTCGCTCCACTTCTCCCGGTTGACCCTCGCATGCCGCATCACGAGCAGCATGCCGGTCACCTGCAGCATCCACATGCTCCAGGCGCTCCGCAGCAGATCCCTCAGCAGGGATTTGTGGGAGCGGGAATTCTACAGCCATTGCCTCCTCAGCCTGGACGAATGCCAGAATTCGCTCTGGTGAATCAGCAGGGACAGATGCTGGCAGTTGTGACAACTCCCCAGCCACAAATTCTGCAACCTTATGTTGGCAGAGCGGTCGGGATTTACGGGAGTCGACAACAGTCTCCTGCCACTGGTCAGGATGTGATTGCCGCAACCGGAGCTGCCCCTGTTTATCTTCGCTAATCTTTTCTTGGGAAGAACTTACGGCAGATGGAGCCGGCAGGAGCAGGGTTGGCTCGGATGAATTTCGCGAACTGACCGCATTCAGTGTTGAAATTCTGCCCCAAATGTCGATACACTTCCGAACCCGCCATTCAAAACGGCGGTCTTGATCGAGGTACCTTGACTCGCACAGTGTAAGAGCATGGTTGCGAAAAAGAATGTTGCCCTAACCACAACATTCCAGAGGTCCCGATTTCAAGGCGTATAGCTCAGTTGGTTAGAGCGCAGCTCTGATAAAGCTGAGGTCGGTGGTTCGAGTCCACCTACGCCTACTGAGGTCGTCCTGGCGACGACCTCATCTCCCGGGGACGTAGCTCAATTGGGAGAGCACCGGCTTTGCAAGCCGGGGGTTGAGGGTTCGATCCCCTTCGTCTCCATCCTGAAAGGGAGCCTGAACCAGGCAAATTTTCAGGAGTCTGTCAAAAGTGAAAAATTTTTTAACGACTCACTTGACGACAGGCCCGGGGATTCGTAGTATCCCCCGCTCGCAGCCAACGCGAGTAACAAAAAACTACTCGTAAGTACCCGCGAGAGCGGTAGTTGCGGAAAACTTCGGTTATAGAACTGAAGTCAAGATCTTTGACAATTTGGCAACTGTAAACGTGGCATCATAACAGTTTCGTGTATGAGGCGGGGTGCAGAGTTCTTCAGGGCAACCTGGCAACTTCCCGCTTCGTGTACAGAAACAACAAGAACTTAGGAATTGCATCGCAATGCGGCGAGTACCGTCGATAAGACGGAACAAGTGTCTGCGAGATCAACTCTTGCTTGCCATAAGCCCCCGAGGCTTAAGGCAATCGAGTGTGAAATCGAAGTGGTCAAGCTACTAAGGGCATATGGTGGATGCCTAGGCGTTAGAAGCTGGAGCGTGGAAGGCTGCGATAAGCTTGGGGGAGCCGTCAAACAGGCGTTGATCCCGAGATACTCCAACAACGTGGGGAACTGAAACATCTAAGTACCCACAGGAAAGGAAAGAAAACTCGACTCCCTTAGTAGCGGCGAGCGAAAGGGGACCAGCCGACTGGTTCAAGAGTTACAAAACGAACTGCTAGAAGAAGCTGTTTGGAACACAGCGTCACAGAGGGTGAGAGCCCCGTATTCGAAAGCTGATTCGACTCTTCAGTCACAACTAGGACCCGGCACGTGAAACCGGGTTTGAAGACGGGAGGACCATCTCCCAAGGCTAAGTACTCTCTAACGACCGATAGTGCAAAGTAACGTGAGTGAAAGGTGAAAAGAACCCCTTCTAGGGGAGGGAAAGAACCTGAAACCGTATGCCTACAAGCTGTCGGAGCCCTTCGGGGTGACGGCGTGCCTTTTGCATAATGACCCAACGAGTTATCGTCATTGGCTTGGTTAAGGCCTTCAGGGCCGGAGCCTTAGGGAAACCGAGTCTTAACTGGGCGTATTGTCAGTGGCGATAGACGCGAAACCTGTGTGATCTACCCATGGGCAGGTTGAAGCGCGGGTAAGACTGCGTGGAGGACCGAACTCACTAATGTTGAAAAATTAGGGGATGACCTGTGGGGAGGAGTAAAAGTCTAATCAAACCAGGAGATAGCTCGTTCTCTTCGAAATAGCTTTAGGGCTAGCGTCGTACGGTAGCTGATAGGGGTAGAGCTCTGTTTCGGACTGGGGCGAGTAATCGTACCCACCCTTGACAAACTACGAATACTATCAGTGGAACTACGGCAGTTAGAACATCGGTGCTAAGATCGGTG
>JAGQQT010000447.1 GCA_020426065.1 Planctomycetaceae bacterium
GATCCGGAATGAAAAATCTTCAAATTTTATTTGACTGAGCGATTTTAGCCTTCCGGGAGAGGTGTTGGTTCGTAAGTGCTTATATGAGAGGTGGTTGCGTCGGGATGTTTTTGTGGAGATTCTCTCCAGAGAATTTTGAAAACATTCGGATTGACACGTTCTGCAACGCTTTTCTTCATCCTGTTCAAGAAGAGGCTCCAAAAAATCCGAATGAATAGCTTAGACGGCTGGAATCAATCCCATCACCGTTTGTCCGATCCATTGCAATGTTTTGCGGTTTTACCGGAATTCATCAAAGGTTCGGCAACAAACAGTGAAGGAGTTGGTTCCGACGATTGCAGGGAAGCGATCGTATCCTTCGGATGCTGTCATTGGAGGGGGGAAGCTTACTCAGACAGCTTTGTCTGGTGGGACACTCCAGTAAACGAAATCCGCTGCAGTTTTTCGTAATGGCATGGGGATGCCGGCACGAACGGATTCACCTGGTGATTCTGGAATTGCAGTGCACTGACGGAACAATTGCGTTTGTCAGGGATCCGTTTCTTCTCAACTCTGCTGACAGTTGCCGAAAGATCGTACGAGCCCACGTACGTGCCGCTTTTCTGCAAACAGAACGCAATCCTCGGAACGCAGACTGTTCGCGAACAACGTGTGAGGCAACACCAAGAGTTCATAGACCCTGACCCTGAGAGTACCCCGAATCCTTGTCCGGTGGACATCGCCATGGAAACATAGGCACGGACAGCCGACCATCGACAGCGGGGGCTTCCTTTACGACAGACTGTCTGTTGTGAAGTGGCATAAGTGTGATTGGAGAGCCCGTAATGAGGACAATCTTCACGACTGGACAGGTCGCCAAGATCTGTAAAGTTGCGCCTCGGACCGTTTCCAAATGGTTCGATTCTGGTCGGCTTCGCGGCTACCGGATTCCAGGATCGCAAGATCGGCGCATTCCCCGCGAGCATTTAATTCGTTTTCTCAAAGAGCATGGCATGCCTTTGGGCGAGCTGGAAGATGAAGCGATGGGCAAACTGCTCCTCGTTGGCATCGAAGGCCCCATTCGCACGATGCTCGGCGAAGTACTCCCTCTCGAAGACTTCAAACTGGAATCGGCGGCCAGTGGTTTCGAAGCGGGAATTCAAGCCGAATCCCTGCACCCGGATGGAGTCATCATCGACTTCGCCATGGGTCGCAACGAAGCACTCATGATTGCCCAGAATCTGCGGAAAAACGCCGACTACAATGACACCGTTCTCGTCGGACTGATCAGCGACGAAGACAGTGCCAGCGGCTTTGACCGTACTCTGTTTAACGAAACATTCCGCAAACCGTTCGACATTGCACTGCTGGCCGAACGTGTTCGCACCCTGATCAACCGCAAGAAATCTCTTGCCTGATTGACCTGGAAGGAACCCGGTCCAGCACACTCAGGGCCAGCCGGACGTACAGGGACGTCGTCCTTCCTGAGACGCTCTCCATAAAACCCCCGTTCAGAACTGTTCTGCAGTTTCTGATCGGGGTTTTTTGTTTTTCAGCCACTCAATTAAGCCTGCCAGGCCACGTCAGGAAGACTGCAAGGCCTGCTGGACTTCAACCAGTACCTGATCCCAGTCTCCCCAGGCCGGTTGGCGGAACAGTCGCATCCCGGGATACCAGCGGACTGAGGATTCTTCCCAGTGCCAGCGCCAGTCCGGTGTGTGCGGCAGTAGAGTCCAGACCGGTGTTTGCAGGGCTCCCGCCAGGTGAGCGATTGCCGTATCAACTGTGATGAGCAGGTCCAGTCCGGCCAGTTGATTGGCCGTATCAGCAAAGTCCATCACCTTCTTCTCGGGAACGGGCAATCCACCGGGCCACGCTTGCAGTTCTTCCTCAGTCGCATCGAACTGCATGCTCACCCACTCCACATTCGGCACATCACTCAGGCTGCACAGTTTTTTCAGTGAAAGCGTGCGGACATGATCCTGGGCCTGAGCGGCATTGCCGCGCCAGCAGAGCCCGATTTTGCGGGCTCGGGTTGCCACAGGTTTATCACCAGCTCTTTGAGAAAACGAAGGGACCTGCAGATAAGGTTCTGAAGGGGTGACCTGATCAGGAGTGAGCTGGAGAAGCTGGCCGGCACTCATGAGAGGTGTCAGGAAATCGGCTTGAGGGAGTGATTCCTGCTCCGACACAAACTGATCAGCCAGCGGCAGGCCACCAACGCGTGCATGCTGAAACAGTCTGGTCAACTCCTGTGGAATCTGCAGAATGGTTCTGGCCTGAGACAACTCCCGCACTCGGGGCAGAAAACGGGCATACATCAGAATATCGCCAAAGCCTTGGTCGCAAACTATCAGCAGTGTTTTGCCGGGAATCGGTTTGCCATCCCACCAGGTTCGTTTCTGCCAGGCTTCCGGCTGAGGAGTCAACTCCAGTCGACGTTCGTAGCCAGGCCATCCATCAGCAAAGCGTTCCAGCGACAAGAGCAGGCTCCCCCGATTGAAGGCCGGGAGCGGGAGCTGGGGATTGAGCTGTTCGGCAAGCGTGAAGGTCGAGAGAGCGTCCTCAAATCGATGGGCGGAGCGGTAAGCAACACCCAGATTGTTGGCCACTTCAGCAGATTGCGGAGCCAGATCACGAGCTTTTTCCCCTGCGGCGATCGCATCTTCAATCCGCCCGACATGTTCATATAGAAAACACAGGTTGGCGAGGATGGCCGTTTGATCCGGCTCCTGATCCAGCTCCTGTTCGTTCAAGGGGATTGCCGCCGCGTAATCCCCGAGTTGAGAATAGGCATAGGCCAGATGACCTCGCAAAGATCGCAACTCTTCGGGTCTCAGGGAAGATTCTTCAAGAATCATCGGGATCTGTTCGACTGCTTCGGACCACATACCAGCTGAGATCAGCGACTGAATCCAGTCCTGGCGTGCAGCCAGGTCTTCCGGCAACAGACGGCAAACCTCCCGATAGCATTGTTCCGAATGGGAATAATGCTGCAGATCAGCCAGGATTTTCCCCAGATTCTGCCACCCCTGCGGATAGTTTTGATCGCACTTCAGAGCGTTCTGAAATGACTTCACCGCCTCCTGGCGTCGTCCCACAGACTGATAAGCCACTCCCAGATTGTTGTGCAGGTCTGCCGAGTTGTACTGCTTTTCTGCCAGAGGAGCCAGAAAATCAATGGAACCCTTGTAGTCCCCTTTCTGCAGCAGCAGCGTGCCGAGCAGGTAGCCAATGTTGGGATCGGTCTTCTGGGAGATCAATTCCCGATAGATTCGCTCTGCTGTTGAGAAGTTTCCCTGTTGATGGGCGAGAGTCGCTTGCGAGAGTTGTGTCTCGCGTTCAGAATCGCTCAAGGTCATTGGTTCTCTGCTTCTCCATAAGGGATTACGGTCCTTTCGACTGGCAGGATGTGTATTCACATCCCGAAGCCGAACCTGCATCATAGCTGTTCAGAAAGATCCGACAACATGACAATCCGATCCCACTCCAGTCACTGGCTCATATTGACTTTCGTTTTTCTGATCGCCGGCTGTCAGAACGAGACTCCAGAACCGGAACAGTCCGAGTCGAGTTTCGAAAAATCCGCTCCCATGCCGGTTGCTGAAGCCCTGGACGGACAACCCGAAATCTCGATCAGTACACTGCGGAAACGTCTGGGAGCCGATTCCCGGGCCGAGTTTACCAAGGCAAGTGGACGCATTGTGGCCGCCAACCTGGCTCGCTCCGGCGTGACAGATCTTTCCCCGCTGGAAGGCTTGCCGCTCAAGTATCTCGACCTCACACAGCTCAATATTGATTCAATAGCCGCTCTCAAAGGGATGCCGCTGGAGGAACTTTATCTGGAGGGAACGCAAGTTTCGGACCTCTCTCCGCTTGCCGGAATGCCACTCAAAATTTTGCGGACAGAACAATGTCCGATCACGGATATTTCACCACTCCAGGGAATGAAGCTGGAACAGCTGGGACTGTTTGGGACCAAAGTGACCGATCTGTCCGCCATCGCCGGAATGCCGCTCAACACGCTCT
>JAGQQT010000448.1 GCA_020426065.1 Planctomycetaceae bacterium
GATGAGGATATTCGGCTTTTTGGGATCAGCGGCTTCCGCCATGCTATTTGCGAATGCCAGAAAGGCGATCGCCAGAAGCATGAATGGCATCTTGTGTGTGTTCCTCATAGGGTGGTCTCCAGAGAGAAGGGACATAATCGAAACCTGTGCGAAGGCATTCCGTTTCGACTGAAAAAGTTGTAGCCCGACTTTTACTGCTTGCTACGTTGGTCTGTTTAGATGAGCGAGTGTTCTGATCATCAGACAGGTGCCGATTGAGCAATCGGCTCGAACTGTTTAAGCAATGAATATGAACTGAAAACTGATGAATGATATATTGATGATGAAGGACTCATTTTTCAAGGAATCCCGTTGTTGTCTTTATGCAACAGCCTGCTGGCGATTGCCTGAGTCATGTGCACACATTCCTGATGGGATCAGACCTACGTTACTTAAGGCTTCTGATCTCACAGGAGTTTGAAGGCTGTTCTGAACATCACAGTTTTTCAAGCATGGCTTTCATGCTTTCTGTCTGCTCTGCAATCAGATCCCAGATCTTGTCCCGATCTGCTTGACCCTTGGTGACCTCCTCGGCCTGTTTCTCACGGACTTTTTCCAGATTACTCGAAAAATTCACATTCACAGGACGATATCCGGCTCCACCCCAGATGTTGGCATAAGCCCAACCTGGATCGACGTGATAGTCGTAGACGATCGCATTATTCTGGGCATCAACCGCCACTTTTTGTCCATTCAGGGAGCGGGCCAGTCCCCGAAACTCATTGGCGATCTGGTGACCGATATCAACCAGTTCAGGAGGCACATTATTGGTTGAGAGGCGATCGATTTTATCGGCATAGGAGCGGTGCCAGGCGATGGTCGTTTTGTAGTTATCGAGTCGCTCACTGGCCTTTCTCAAGTCATCGGTCATTTTCTTCACCGCATCCACATAGCGGCGGGCAGCCTGCTTCACCTGGGCATTGGATTCTTCACCAGCAGGCTGATTTGTGGCCAGTTCTGAACCCGCTTCCGGAGGTTCGGGTGAAATGCGGGGCGGGACAATCATCGAAAGAATTCGCAATACACTTTCGTCAGACAGGTTGCAGGAAAGAATGACCGCCTCACCATCCGTTTTGATCCGCGCCTGTCGAAACTCCTCGATCCCTGCTCCAGCATCTTCAATCGCGGTGACAAACAGTGTTTTTACAATAGCGGCCTGAGGCCCCACTTCTCTTTCAAAATTGACCGTGACCTGACACTCACTCACTTTGCCGACATGGATCTCCAGAGAAACACCCCTCAATGTGGAGAGCAGTGGCGTGAGGGCAGGAATCAACCCGCGTTGAGCAGTAAAGCGGGAGTCCTTCTGCAGATAGAGTTCGACGAACTCCACATCGAACATATCCCGCAAATCGATCCCCATGACGATATCCGCATCTTTCTGAGCCACTTCCACCAGATAAGGCTTGGCTTGGTTCTGCCCGGATTTCAGGGCATTAATCCAAGCAATGGCATCCTGGCGATGAGCGGGGCGATAACCGGCCAGATTGCCGGGAGAAAGCTCCGCCAGATAGGCTCCCGTGCGGGTCTGAAGCGAAGGGAGATCTGCCAGCGTCGTGATATCCGCATCATTATCTTTGGCAATGTCAGCCAGTGTCTTTTCTCCTTTGATGGAGAGGATGGCAGCGGCCCACATTTCCTCTGGCACTCCGGGATGAGTCAGCGAGCCCATGACCAGTGTGTCGATCCAGGGAGGAATGCCGATGTGCCCGTCCAGAAAACTCTGTTGTTGTTTTTCGGTCCAGCCTTCATTGAGTCCGCGCTTTGAATTCAAGATCTGATCGAGATGAACGACAGAAATCGTATTGGCCTCAGAGGGGAGCCTGCTGGCAAATTCGCCCGCTTTATCACTGGCGAGGAGCGGAAACTGAAGCAGTGTGAAGAGAATAATTGAGCAGAGCAGAGGCCGTTTCATTGATTTCAACTTTATTCAAAGGGGCCAATATCGAGGAGAAATTCACTTTACCAATGCGAATTCAGGTGTTCAATCAATTCTCCCCTATAATCAGAAATCCTTTTCAACTCACCATCCTTTCAGTAATCGGGATAATTTACCAGATCGATACAACTGGCCTGTTTTGGGAAACTATAACGCGAATCAAGGGATGTTTTTTTCGTCCAAAGCAAAAGAAATGCTTATCCGTTCACGATCCTGCAGGACCTGCCGATGATGACACTTGAAACAATGTTCTTTGTTTTGAGGAGTCCGGAATGCGTTCGAATTTGGTTCAGTCACTGCTCGTCATCTGCTGTGTCCTTGGTGCTCCCCAGGCAAGCCAATCTGTATGCGGAGATGATTGTGTCGACTCCTGCACCGAGTGCTGTGGCCAGGAGTTTCTCAGCCTCCATCTTTTTGATTACCTGAAAGATGAGGAGAGCGGCGTGGATTTCGATGCCGATCTCACCCAGTTCTTTTACGGCGTTGTGAATGGTGGAGTGGAACAGCAGGGTCGCTATACCGCTCATGGAGACTATGTTGCCAATCTCGATATGCAGAAACTGAGCGGACTCGAAGGGCTCTTCATTAAGGTGAAAGCCGAGCACCGGTTCGGTCAGCAGACAGATGGATTGACCGGCGCCATCATCCCTTCCCAGGTTCTGGGAGATCTGCCGGTCCGAGACTCGGAAGACCTGATGCTGACCAACCTGCTGTTCATGCAATTCTTCTCAGAAAATTTCGGCGTCTTCTTCGGAAAAATGGATACCTTCGATGGTGATCAGAATGCCTTTGCATCCGGAAGAGGAAAAACGCAATTTTCAAATGGAGCGTTTGTTGTCGCTCCTACAGGACTGCGAACCGTTGTGTATTCCACACTGGGAGCAGGTTTTGTGGTGCTGGTCGACAAGGAGCCGATCTTCACGTTCACAATCCTGAATGCAACCGATACTTCCGGCACCAGTGGTTTCAATGAACTGTTCGATCAGGGTGCTGCGATTGTTCCTGAACTGCGTCTGCCCACAAATATTGCCGGACTTCCTGGTCATGTCCTGCTGGGCGGAACCTGGAGCAGTCGGCAATTTGCCGCTCTCGATCAGTCTCCACTGATTGCCATTCCCCGAGTGCCGATCGCTCAGGAAACCGGTTCCTGGTCCCTTTACACAAACTTCGACCAGCATCTGTACGTGAACCCGGATGATGAAACTCAGGGATGGGGGATCTGGGGTCGAGCGGGAATCGCTGATAATGCTTCCAACCCGATTGCCTGGTTCCTGAGCGCAGGGATCGGCGGGAACAGCATGATCAACGGCCGCGAACAGGATACATTCGGAGTCGGCTGGTATTACTCAAGCACCAGCCGTGACATTGCTCCGTTCCTGGGAGCACTCCTGGGTGGCCTGGGAGATGGTCAGGGAGTGGAATGCTATTACTCCGTCCCCGTTACAGAATGGCTGACCGTCACCGGAGACATTCAGGTCATCGATCCTGCCCGCAGGGATATTGATACCGCTCTGTTCATGGGTATGCGAGCGGTCACAGCGTTTTAATCCGGCCGCAGACCAAACTGCTTTTGGACTTATTAAGATCAAATTCCCTCAGTCGCAGTGTCTATACACAGCGACTGAGGGAACTGCTTTTTCTGGTCTTAATTTCTGCAGATATTCCCATGAACTGGAAAATGCCAGCGATTTCTGAACGGGACCGTTTCTGGACTCCCGTTCCGATGGTAGGATGAGCTCATTCAAAGACTCTCTCATTCTGAGAAGTCATCAGCCTGTCCAACTGGAAAAGAGAATCAATGGTCTCGCCCGTCACCATTCATTATGCAGGGATTTGCTTTCTGGTCTTATTTACCAATTCCCTGCTCTCTGCTGCTGATCAACCTGCTTTTGATCGCTCCGTACGGAATTCAGATAATGCCGAACCTTCCATTCCACACCCGGAACAGGAACAGGCTGTCACCGAGAAGTTAACCCAACTCAGGGAACGAACCGGCAGATTACCGAACATCGTCTGGCTGGTCGTTGA
>JAGQQT010000449.1 GCA_020426065.1 Planctomycetaceae bacterium
CAGACTCCGCTCAATCTGGCCCGCGGGCTGGAAGCGGCCGGTGTCAATATCATCGGAACCACTCCCGATTCGATCGATGCTGCAGAAGATCGAAAACGCTTTCAGGAAATCCTGCAGAAACTGAATCTCCGCCAGCCTCCCAACGGAACAGCCATTGATGCAGAGGGAGCCAGGGCAACCGCGGCCCAGGTCGGTTATCCGATTCTGGTTCGTCCCAGCTATGTGCTGGGGGGCCGAGCGATGCAGATCTGCTATGACGAGTCCACACTCGTGACCTACATGAATGAAGCCGTGGCTGCTTCTCCCGATCATCCCGTGCTGATTGACAAGTTTCTGCAGGATGCCATCGAGGTGGATGTGGATGCGATTTCCGATGGTCAGACGACGATTGTTGGCGGCATCATGGAGCATATCGAAGAGGCCGGAATTCATTCCGGTGACTCCGCGTGTGCGATCCCTCCGCACTCACTCTCACCAGATGTGGTGGAAGAAATCCGCCAGGCCACTTACGCCTTGGCTGCCGAACTGCACGTGTGCGGGCTGATGAATATTCAGTATGCCGTCAAGCAGTATGAAAACTCACATGAAGTGTATGTGCTCGAAGTGAATCCACGTGCGAGCCGAACTTCTCCCTTTGTTTCCAAGGCGACTGGCCTTTCGCTGCCGAGAGTGGCTGCCAAAGTCATGGCGGGTATTTCGCTGGCAGAGCAGGGCGTGGATCATGAAATCATTCCCCGGCACACCTCGGTCAAGGAATCTGTCTTTCCGTTTTCGAGGTTTCCGGGTGTGGACATCGTCCTGGGACCGGAAATGCTCTCAACCGGGGAGGTGATGGGAATTGATGAGAACTTTGCCGAAGCATTTGCGAAAAGTCAGATCGCGGCCGGTTCCAGATTTCCGCTCAGCGGAAAAGTCTTCATCAGCATGTCTGGCAACTTCAAACATCGCATGATTGAACCTGCCAGAAGATTGAGCGAGCTGGGGTTTGAGTTGCTGGCAACATCCGGGACGGCAGCCGCTCTGCAGGAGAATGGAATTCCTGTCGAGGTAGTCAAGAAAGTCCAGGAAGGCCGTCCTAATCTGCTCGATTACATGGCCAATGGCGAAGTGGTGTATATCTTCAATACACCCAGCAAGCGGGGACCCAAAACCGATGAGGGCCGGATTCGGGCAGCTTCGGTTGCCTACGGTGTTCCCTGTGTGACCACCTTGCCGGGATGCCTGGCCGTGATTGAGGCACTGGATGCATTTGCCTCCAATCCTGCTCCCAAGGTGAGGGCGTTGCAGGACTGGATGGCTGAACTCCAGGGCTGACGGACCAGTTCCAGAATCCTGTTGGATCAGCAGACGGAGGGTTCAACTTCTGTCTGATGAAAAACACATACCGGTTTTCCTTTCAGGGCTGGAATCCGTTTCTTCATCGTGATCTTCCGACCTCCATCGGAAAAGATCACCTGATCCATGAAGCTCTTGATCAGCAGCAAACCCCGTCCGCTGGGGCGCTGCAGGTATTCATCTGAAGTCGGATCTTCGATCGCCATGAAGTCGAATCCCTGGCCCTGGGCATGAATGTCCAATGTCAGATCATGCTCGGACATCAGTATGCGAACCCAGATTTTTCGTTCACAGTACGCTGGATCAACCTGACGCTGTCTAACCAGGAGATGAAACTGTTCTGGCTCAGTCTGGCGTAACTCGGATGAGATTTCCAGATTTCCGTGAATGATGGCATTCAGGATCGCTTCTTCTGCACAGAGGAGAATTCGTGGCTTATCCTGCTTGGAGAGTTCATTCATCATCAACAGATGATCTCTCAGTTCATCAATGAAGGGAAGAACCAGGTCCACATGGGTTCCGAGTTCGTATTCCACTTCAATTTTTTTGACGCAGTCCATGAGGTGATTTTGCAGGCGCTTCTGATCAAGTGCAAATGTCACGGAATGCAGGACATCGATCAGTTCTTCACGGACCCGATTCTTGGGAATGTAGTTCACCGCTCCCCGCCGCATGGCAGACATGGCAGCCAGTTCATCTCCACCACCCGTCATGGCGATCACGGGAATGGACAGATCCAGTTCACGGATCATGGAAATGACACTCAGGCCAGTTCCATCGCCGGTGGGCAGATTCAGATCGGCAATGACGATATCGACTTCGTATTTTTCCAGGAATTTGCGAGCTTCCTGCAGATTGTCAGCCACTTTGACAACGTACTCAGGCTGTTTGCTCAATAAAAATGTCATCAGCTGCTGCCAGCTGGGATCGTCGTCCAGGATCAGAACTTTGACGAGCGAATTCATAGCTTCGTTCCTCACAACAGTCGCTTGAGTAAATACAACAGGCAAACCTAGCTTGTGAATTGGCCAAATGCGGTGGAATTGAATCAGATGCGTTCAAATTGCAGGACAACCCCTGACATAAGTTTCTGGTTTGTAACGGTTATGCTGGCCAGTTCAGGTGAATCAGGCACAGAAATCAGGTTACAAAAAAAGCCACACGTAATTAAACGTGTGGCTTTTTCAGATTCTCAGCATTACTACGGAATTGTTCAGGAATTTTCCGGAGGATTGCCGTTTGTCCAGGGACCAGCCAGTTTCATGTAATCCGGTTCAATCAGAGTGGAACCGTAATCTCCTGCTTTCCAGCCCGGAATGTGTTTGGCTGAACCGCGTTCCTTGGAAATAGCTTCCCATTTCTGAGCCCAGCTGCTGTTACCATCCGAAATGGTTCCGGATTCCGCATCGAAGTGGAACACTTTCCCTTCGCGGTAGCTGCGTGCTCCCAGGATAACCGTCGTGATGGCGGCTGCACCCAGGTCCGGTGGATTGTTACAGGCTTTGGGATCGTTGGCATTGATGGCAGCGATCCAGTTTTTGAAGTGCAGATAGGTCGTTGACTCTTTGGGAGTTTCAACTGCAATATCTTCTTCTTTCAGACTGCTGTCTTTGGTCACCTGGGGTCGTTCGGGAATGAACTTGAAGCTTTCGAACTGCTCTCCGTTACCGAACACAAACGAACCGTAATGGCCTCGAATCAGCTGACTGATGCGTGACTCCTGGTTGCACATGGTCGCATTGATGAGGCCCTGAACACCTTCATTGAAGTCTGCAGCCACGGTTGCCACATCCGGCACATCCCGTCCGTCATACTCCAGGTACAATCCACCTGCACCCACCACGCGGCCCGGGAACATCAGTCCGGTCGCCTTCAGCATGGAAGTGGTGCGGTGGACAAACAGGTCGGTATACATCCCGGAGCCGAATGGCCAGAAGCGACGCCACTGCTTGTAGACAGCCCGGTCGAATGGCATGTCTTCTGCCAGGCCTTCTTCCACACCCAGCCAGCGTTTCCAGTCAATCGTTTTGGGGGTCATCTGCTTTTCGAGCTCATAATATCGCCATTGACCCATGTCTGAGTTCCGGAAGTATTCCGTCTGGAACTGCAGCACTTTGCCAAGCTTTCCTTCATTGAGCAGTTCGCGAACCTGGTTCCAGACCGGCAGAGATGTCGACTGTACACCAACCTGCATCACTTTGCCGCTGCTGCGCCAGGCATCTACAACCTGCAGGGCTTCTTCCACAAACTTGGTCATCGGCTTTTCGCAGTAGACATCGAATCCTTTCTTCATCGCCTCAATCGCCTGTTTGGCATGCCAGTGGTCCGGCGTGCCGATTGTGACGAAGTCGATATCGTTGCGCGCCAGCAAGTCGCGGTAGTCTTCGAAGATCGCAGGCGTGCTGCCAAAGCTTGCTCGCGCCTGTTCGCGCACGTGGCGGTCGACATCGCAGATCGCGACAACTCTGCCATGGGCCTCTGCTTGACGAGCGATGACCGTGCCTTGGTAACGCAGGCCGATGCAGCCGATCTGCATTGCCGCGTTGGCGCTCCGTTGCTGCCTTGTTACTTGAGCGGCGAGCGAAGTTGGCCAGGCATGAACGAGCGGCAGCGACATCAGTGCCGCGGATTTCCCTAGCCATTGTCGTCGAGTTAGCTGATT
>JAGQQT010000044.1 GCA_020426065.1 Planctomycetaceae bacterium
ATGGGATTGTCCAGACAACGGGAGGCGGTATCGGGTTGATCGCATTCGGCTGGATTTGCCAGCGAATTGGACGGCGGAACACATTTATACTCTACCATCTGGTTGCCCTGGTCATCGTTCCGATTGCCTGTTTCGTCCCACAGACTTACACTCAACTCCTGTGGATCCTCCCGGTTTACGGCTTCTTCACACTGGGAATGCATGCCGGATACGCGGTTTACTTTCCGGAGCTGTTTCCAACACACCTCCGCTCCACGGCAACCAGTTTCTGTTTCAATGGTGGCCGGCTGGTCGCCGTACCGGTATTGCTGTATTCAGGTGAACTCAAGGCAGATCCCAATGTCAACCTGCCCGTTGCCCTCAGCCTGTTGGGACTGCTGTTTCTGGTTGGAGTGATCATCATGTTGTTCATGCCGGAAACACGTGGGAAAGAACTGCCCACCTGAAAAGTTTTACTCGGGCTAACGCTCGAGCCAATAACACGCAGTGAACGACTCTTTTATGCTGGCAAGACACTGATCTGCGATTTTCATGCTTGACCCCTTCCTGATTCTCGGTTTACAGATCGCCGGCATTGCCTGTCTGTCAGGAATTGTGCAGGGAGCGTTTGGCTTTGGATACGCGATCGCTGCACTCACGGCGATTCCCTTTCTGATACCCCCACAAACCGCTCACATCGTGATTTCCCTCAGCGGGATTCCCGTGATGGCAATGGCTGCCTGGACTTCCCGCAAAGGAACCGACTGGAAGTCCACCGGATATGCGTTACTGGGAGGAGCCTACTTTCTTCCGCTCGGTCTGTTCACCTTCAGCAATCTTTCAGCCGATTCCCTGATTCGTGGAACGGGACTGGCAATCCTGGTGCTGATGACCTGGGAGTTGTTGAAACCGGCAGGACAGGCCAATCAATCGCAGGGACAACAGCAAGGGCCTGGCTCGGCACTGATCGCTGGTGCAATCAGCGGCTATCTGGCGGGAGCAGTCAGCATTGGTGGCCCGCCGATCGTTGCCTACGCCATGAAACAGAACTGGCCTCCACTCCAGGCCAAGGCCTTCATGACACGCTGCCTGCTGTTTATATCAGCCTCAAAAGGTATTGGTCTGTTTGCCGGAAATTTCGTGACTTCGGATCTCGGAGTTCTGGCACTCTGCGCGGCACCGGGAGCGGTGCTGGGAGTCTGGTTCGGTTCCTGGATCACGCGTTCAATATCGACCGTTCATTATCGACGGGCGGTCATGTTCATCCTGATCATCATTTCTTCGATGTGGGTTTACCGAGGTGCACCTCCTCCCACACCTGAACAGGAATCAGCAATTTTCTCCCAGAGAAACCAGAAACTTACAGGATATGAGCAAAAATGGATCACCCTTGAGATTAAAAATTCTTGAGAAATGAAGGTCGTGATCCATTTACGAATTCCCAAAGGACTAAGATACTTCTCGATTACCTGCTCTGATCAGGTGATTAACCGGACCCGGGGGTGGCCCTAAGGAAACGGACGGTGTCTGAACAACAACCGGTAAAAATCCCAGAGGACGGAAATCCTCCAGGGGACCAGACGAGCACCAGAGCAAGGCAACAGCAGTCGCCTCGCCAGCGGGAATGGCTGAACCGTCTTTCACTCACGCAAATGACCACCAAGAACTGGTCCTTTGCTCAAGACGTGTCGTCAATCAAATCACTCGGTCTGAATCACATCGGCCTGTGGCGCTGGAAGTGTGATGACTTAACCGAAGAAGAGCTGATTGCCCAGCTGCAGAAATCACAAATCACCCCCTCCAGTCTTTCCTGGCTGGGTGGATTTACTGGTGTGAATGGCTATCTGGTTGATGATGCCGTAGAAGAAGCGGCAGAACAGATTCAACTGGCCCATCATCGGGGAATCAAAACCCTGGTTGCCTGCACTGGCGAGCAGGGACCACACATCCAGACTCATGCCACCCGACTGGCGGCCGATGCCCTGCGGGAACTTGGAGACGCAGCCCTGCCGCTGGACCTGCAGATCGCGGTCATGCCCATGTCCTCCGTGACTTCACATGGGTGGACTTTTCTCACCTCCATCCGGAAGTGCCGGGAATTCCTCGATCAGTGTAATCACCCGCAAGTGGGAGCGTGCCTGAACACCTTTCATCTGATGCAGGAAAGAAACTGGAAGACCGAGCTGAAAAGCCTCATTCCAGATCTCAAACTGGTCCGTCTTTGCGATGCCGGTTCGCCACGTCGGGCCACGGTGCAACAACTGCCATTTTCCGGCCAGCTCAAGCTGACGGCACTGGTGGAATATCTTGAATCCCAAGGTTACCGGGGAATGTACGAGATTGACACCTGGTCAGACGAGGTCTGGCAATTGATGGGACTGGCCCCATTCCGACGCTCGATCCAGTCATTTGTCGAGATCATCGGCTGACGGAATTGAGACAGATCTGAAAATCGGAGCATTCACCCCATCCTCTTAGCATGTAACAGCTTACAGCCTAAGTGAGCCTGTGACTCAATTGCCGAGCGATGGTATATTGCCCATGTTTCCTCACTGAAATCATCTTTTCCTGCCTCTGCTGCAGGAAATTTGCCGATGAAATTCCTGTGTATTTCAAGAGTCCACTCCAGTTTTTCCCTAGGAGTGATCCCTGTTTCTGGCTATAAATGAAGCTGAAAGCCCGCCTCACTGCCTCCACTTTTGCCTCCCCGACGGAACGATGTCTACTCAACACACCTATTCAATTCAGGATCTTGCCCGCCAGATGGGGCGTAATCTGCGTGATGTCGAGCGTCTCGCGAGTCGTGGTGTTATTCCCGGTCGGAAGATTGATGGCAGCTGGCTGTTTCAGGCTAATGAAATCCGGGATTGGATTCAGAGCGATTTCGCCACCTACACACCAGACGAACTGCAGGCCCTGGAAACATCCCAGTGTTCCACCGAACTGGATCAGGACTTTCCCGTCAGCAGCCTGCTGAAAGTCGAGACGATTGAAGTCCCACTGCAGGCCCGCACTAAAAGAGCTGTCCTGGAACGACTGGTTCAGTTGGCTGGGAATACCTGGCAGATCTGGTCCCCCGATGAAGTCCTGCGAGCCGTGATTGAGCGCGAGGAAGCGGCCAGCACTGCCTTCGATGGCGGGATTGCATTGCCCCATCCGAAAAACCCAATGCCCGATGCGATTGGTGAGTCCGTGATCGCACTGGGGATTGCAGCCAACGGAATTCCTTTCGGAGGAGGCCGTTCCCTCACGGACCTGTTCTTCCTCATCCTCAGCCGTGACAACCAGACTCACCTCCAGATCCTGGCTCGACTCGGCAGGCTGTTCCACTGTGCCGGTTTTCTCGATCAACTTCGGGCATCTGAAACCCCCGAGGAAGCCTGGCAGCTGATTGCCGACACCGAAAAAACCTTGCTGTAAACAAACGTCAGGCAGCCTCTACTTCAGGCCCAGAACCCGTCTCAACGGCGGCTTCTCCAGACTCCACTTCAGTAGATCTTTGTGGTGATGTTTTGTTGCGACAAAGTTCCGCATAATTTGGCAACTGGTCAATCCGGCGAATCCCCAGGTATTGCAGAAACGTCTTTGTCGTTTCATACAGGTAGGGCCGCCCCAGCGAATCATCCTCGCCACCAATCCGAATGAGCTGACGTTCCATTAACTGCTTGATCACTTCCGAAGACTGCACTCCCCGAATGGCTTCCACATCGGCCCGGGTCACGGGCTGGTGATAAGCAATAATGGTAAGTGTCTCCAGTGCTGGCGGACTGAGCTTCAATTCAATATGTCGCTGATGAATCCGATCCAGCCAGCGTGAAAACTCCGGCCGTGTGAGCAACTGATATCCGTTGGCCACCTGCTCAATCCGAAAGGAAGATCGATCCTGGTCGTAACACTGATTAAGCTGTTCAATCAGTTTCTGACATTGAGCCACATCAATCAGCCTGGCCACATCAACCAGTTTCCGTCCGGAGAGAGGAGCATCGGCTACAAACAGTGATGCTTCCAGACGAGCCATCGCCGGATCACGCCAGCAGGGGATCTCCTCTCCCTGCTGATGAGGTTGACGATACCATTGAACAATACGCTCCTGTCCGGACAAAACTCCAGCAACCTGCCAGGGACGGGCATACCTGGTCCCTGCCTGAGACCAGGCAGTATTCATACTGGAGCGATTCCTGTCGAGCATATTCTCGTCACTCAATGATCGATGAAATCACGGATTATCGCTGCAGAGCCTGCATCCATTGACGAATCTGAGCCAGTGTCTGCTGCATGGCCGTCTCCGGATCACCCGCTTCCGCTTCAAAACGGATAACAGACGGAGAGTCAGGCGAGTGCAGATAACAGGCAAACTGTGTACTCCCCTGCTGAACGCCTCCCTCAATCCGGTAATCATGAATTCCATAACGCCTCATCTCAGCCAGTCCCTGATCCCAACTCAGCTTCGTCTGGGAAGAGAATTCCTGATGCATTGTATTTTCAGTGCCACCACCATGTACATGACTGACTGGCCTGCTGTCCGGAGAGGAACTGCTGGCCCAGGAAAACTCAGGTGCCGAATCATTTTCAAAAGCAGAATCCTGTGCAGCATGGGAAGAGTTATTCCAGCCTGGTGCACTGGATTGATCCAGTGGGTCTTCGGGAAGAAACCCGACCTCTTCCTGAAATGCAGCGAATGAGCCAATCTGAGGCACACCAAATACCGACATCAATGGAATGGCAGCCAAAGGCAGCATCATGAACATGGTCATGAAAAAACCGGAAATGCGTCCCTGCATAATTTCCCCTTGCTATGGATCCGGAGCACGCACTGGCAAATCCTGAGCCAGTTCCCCTGCCTGCTCTACAGCAGACTTATAGCGGATCTGACCAAACAGGGCAACGCGTTTTTCAACACACAACAACCCACCAAGAAGAACACCTAACCTACTACACAGAATAGACTTAAAAACAAACGAGTCCTGTTCACAACATGTATATTTCCGGGCATTTGCATCTGACATGAACCCGAAACTTTTCAAATCAAACCTGGGACCAAATTAAAAAACAGGCTTGAGCCATTCCGCTCAAGCCTGTTTTGATTTCACACCCTGACTTTGCCTCAGGCGTCTTTTTTCTTTTTTGGTTTGGCAGTTCCCTTACCAGCCTGTTTGGGCAGGTGAGCCAGCTGATCTTCTGTCAGAACGGGCCGAACTTCTGCAATGAATTTCGACTTCAGTTCCTGAGTCTGCTTACGGAGCTCGGCAATTTTCTCCTGGGTCCCAGCATCCAGATCGGACTGCAGTTCGCTGCTGATCTTGCGGATTTCCTGTGGAGTCTTACCGGATTCTTTTGCTTCCTTCATGGCAGCAGCCTGTGCCTTGCGAACATCTTCAGGAATCAGTTCCTGGATCTGCTTCTGCAGTGCAGTTGCATCAGACGTATACTTTTCCCGGATGCTGTCAACCTGCTTCTGCTGTTCAGCGCTCAATTTAATTTCAGCAGGTAATGTCAGAGCAAAGGGAGTTTTTGCCGAAGCATTCCCTTTTTTCTTGCCAGGTTTCCCATCAGCGGCATTCAGACTCGAGCATGCCATGGCCAGTACTGCCACCAGCGCGATTAACCTGATTTGCATTGTCTATAACTCCCCTCAAGCGTTAAGAAATGAGTGATCGAACTATTCGATCATACCAGCAATTAAACCCATTCCATGGCATTTCGTTCCGGATCTCGTACCCGGTTTTTCAGATTCTTGTCAAGCTTCAACAGTCAACCCGAGTTGAAAAAATCGGGTACCAGGTTTGTGACCTGATACCCGACCAAAGTTGCCCGCACTTGAAAAGTGCTCATTTATTCCAGCCTGATAAAACCCTCTGCATTAAATCAATGCAAAGAGGACTGATGCCAGGTCGGACATGTTTCCTTACGCAAACAACTCCGGAATCACGTTTCCATCCCGCACAATCATCACCGGACGCCCGGTTGATGTGTGGTATTCCTTCGTATGATCAATTCCCAGAGCATGATAGTAGGATGCTGCCACGTCATCTGGAGAGATCGCATCGTTCAACGGTCCTGAGGCAGTTGCATCGCTGGCACCGATGACCCGTCCCCCCTGAATTCCTCCACCGGCCATCAACATGAACATGGCACGGGGATAATGGTCACGACCAATACGTTCAGTATTGATCTTGGGTGTACGACCAAACTCACCAGTCACCAGTACAACGGTTTCTTCCAGCAGACCTTTCGCTTCCAGACCGGCAAACAATGCAGCCAGTGACTGATCAAAAGGCGGCAACAGCCGGTCCTTCAGAACGTTCCAGTTATCGCGATGTGTATCCCAGCCACCGGTTGAAATGGACACAAACCGGACCCCTGCTTCAATGAGTCGTGTTGCCAGCAGGCAGCTTTGACCAAAGGGAGATTCTCCAAAGGTTTCCGCATATGCAGGCGATTCCTGGCTTACATCAAATGCTTCACGAGCCAGTGGGGATGTGATCATGTCATAGGCCTGCTGATTGAATTTATCCAACCCACGCAACAGACTGCTGTCCTGTTCCAGGGAATGGAACTTCTGATCCAGTTCAGCACGCAGACTGGTTCGACGCTCAACGTCGCTCACGGAAATCCCATCGCGAAGTTCCAGACCACGCACGCTGAATTTCTGTCCGGCCCGGGGAGTTGCTCCCGTATGCAGTGCAGCATACTGGACTCCCAGATATCCTGGACGCTGATTGGTCTGAGGAATCGATACGAATGGTGGCAGCTCGGGTACGGTTGGCATTTCCTTGGAAATCACCGCACCATAACCGGGGAATTCCAGTGAAGGCAGCGGACGATTTCCGGTGTTCACGTACTCGGATCCCAGAGCGTGAGCTGCCAGGGTGTGTGAAACCCCTCGCAGAATCACAAACTTGTCCATCACTTTGGCCAGTTCCGGCAGATGCTCGCTGATCTGGATTCCGGAAACATTGGTATCGATAGGATTGAATTCGCCGCGGTATTCGCTGGGAGCATCGGGTTTCAGATCGAAGGTGTCCATGTGGGTAGGACCACCGGGCAGGTTAATAAAAATGGCCGACTTGGCTTTGGCCACTTTGTTCACTTCCCCTGCATGAGACAACTGGAGAAAATGTCCCAATGAAAGACCGGACATTCCCAGTGCTCCGACCTTCAGAAAATCGCGTCTTTTCGCTCCGTCACAAGTACGATGAATCGGCATGAATGGCCTCCACAAAATGGTCTGAAAAAACTTATCGCCGGCGGGACAGTTTCCGACGGCCCGCTAACGATCAGTGATTGACAATAAATTCCTTCGTATTCAGCAACGCCCACAGCAGATCCCGCATCCCCTGAACGCGAGATGAGCTGGCATGAATTGCCTCCACTCCAGTCTCGAGTTCCTGCTCGGTCGGGAAACGGTTCAAAGTTCTCAGGTAAGCCGTTGTGACGGTTTCCTGCATCTGCTGTTCTGTCACCACAGGCTGCTCAGGTTCCTCGTTTTTATCCTGCTGGCCATATTTGGCTTTGTAGGCCGTCAGTTTGGATTTGACTTCCTTGAGCTTTGCCTTGTCATCCTGCTCACGCAGACGTTTGATGTAGGCTTCGTACCGTTCCACAACTTCAGCATAATTTTCAGGCCGGGGGGCAACCTGCTCGGCCTGTGCTTTCTGCTTTTCACCCCACTGATCAGCCAGTTGGTTGAGCCAGCCATTCTTGGAATCAATCGCGGACAGAAACTCGTTGTCGTTATTGAGATAAAGCGTCTGCAGGAGCGTGGGCTCGTTGGAGCGTTCGCAGTCGCAGTTATTCTCTCGTGCGGACTTCCCGAAAATCGTCAATGCATAGTTATTGCCACCCCGCCCCTGGGCCGAGTCCGGAATCGCAATCGCCCGAGAGTCCAGCGAAGCCAGGTAGCTTTCATTTGCTTCATCAGAAGCGGTCGCCTGACGAATTGCATCCATGGCCACTTCAGCTGGCATCCGACGGGGAATTGCATGACTGAAGTTCCGCTCATCAAGACGGTTGGTATCGTTTGCCTGCCAGCTCAACTGGTAGGTTCGACTGTTGCAGATTTCCCGATGCACCCACTTCATGTCGAAGTTATGCTCGATGAATCCTTGTGCCAGATGATCCAGCAGAGCCGCATTGGAAGGCGGGTTTGCCAGGCTCAAATCATCTGTCGGCTCGACAATACCTCGATTGAAGTAATTTGCCCACACGCGATTCACGAAGGCTTTGGCAAACAATTCCTGGGCATCTCCCCGCAACCATTTCATCAAAGGTTCACGCGGGTTCTCGTATTCGTTCAGATTGAATGGCTCTCCTCCCAGAACACGAGCCATCTGGTTTGGAGTCAGAGTTTTACCATCTTTTCCTTTCTTGGTTGAAGTGCGAGGAGCATTATCAACCAGGGCTGGGAATGGCACGACTTTTCCCTTGTTGGCCAGCGTAGCCAGCTCTCGACGCAACTGATTTCCCCGCAGACTCTTGTCCAGATCCAGTTCCTCGAGCATCGCCCGATATTCGCTGGCATCGGTACCATTTTGTGAATAGCGGGTGCGACTGAACAACGGCTGGAACTGTGTAAAGTCCTGCTGGGTCCATTGATCGAACGGATGCTTGTGACACTGGGCACACTGCACACGAATTCCCAGGAATGTGTAAGCAAAACCGATCGCCCGATCTTCACTCGTCTGGAAATTACGACGGGCCCAGAAGTAAGGGAGCGAATCCTGCTCGGCAAACTCTTCGCAGGTTTTGTCGGTATAGATCTTGGTCATCCGCTCGCAGTATTCGGTGTAGGTTTCATCTTCACGCTGACTTTTGGCCAGCACAATCCCTTCAACAAGCTGATCGTAAGGCATGTTGTCAGCAACCCGCTTACGGATCCACTCATACCATTCTTTAGACACACGAGTGTTACTGAACGAGACGTTGTTAATCTGATTGACTGCATTCCCAGTCAGATCGTTCAGACGGGTTGACCACCAGGCCGAATAGGCCGGAGATTCCAACAGGCGTTCAATCACCTGGGAACGTTTATCGGGCGAGCTATCTTCCACGAACGCACGCACTTCACCAGGTGTCGGCAGCGTGCCGGCGATATCCAGTGAGACTCGACGCAGAAATTCTTCATCAGTAGAAAGTTCAGACTGAACAATCCCCAGTTTGCGCAGCTTGGTTATGACATGCTGGTCAACTGCAGTAGGAGCCGGGACTTCCGGGTAATTCCGGGCCGTCTCCTGACTGACTGGCTGAATGACGGGTACGGCAAACAGACCATTGTCATAAAAAACTATCACATGGGAATCGCCAGGCGACCTGGATGTGATCATGCCATTTTCGCTGACTTCAGCAATCGATGTGTCGTTGGACTGAAAACGACTGAGTGGTGTCACATCTTCTCGGGTTCCATTTTCCCAGACAGCAACCACATTCAACTGATGCTGCTCATCCGCACCCTGCACAACCAACTCTGCGGGGGTTACTTCGAGACGAGCCAGCTTCATTGGTGTTTCCGCACCAGCAGCCCCTGACTCAATCCACTTGTGAAACACCCGGTATTCCCAGCTGCCGGGTTTGATTTTTTCGCCCCCTTCATGCTCGTCAACATTGGTTGCCTTCTGCAGTGCGTAGCTGTCGGCGGGATCCTGAGTATCAATCCGCTCATTGAGCCCCTTGTGGTCCATCTCAAAATCGTAGCCGAACAATGAAAGCTGGAATCCTCCACGGCCCTGGAATGAGCCATGACAGGAGCGTCCGTTACAGCCGAGTTTGCTGAGCATGGGAACAAGGTGCCGTTGAAAATCAGGTGTCTCTTCAGCAGACTCAGCGTACCGCTCATTGATGGGAGGGATCGTCTGTTCCGCAAATCCCTGACCAGTCAACAAAGAGCAGTTCAATATGCATCCGGCAAACACAGAAAAGAATAATTTCATTTTCTCCCCTCTTCCTGCAGTCTCTGTCTGTTTCGACACTGGAACGACTTGATTATTGTTCTGCATCTGTTCCCACTGTCTGGGTGGGATAGAGTTTTCGAATCCGCGACATCTGCCGTTCATGAGCGGCTTTCCGTTCATCTTCCATCTTCTTGATTGAATCCCTGACCCGCGTCAAACGCTGTTCTGCAGCCTGTTCATCCAGTTTAAGAAGATCAATCTGAAGTTGCTGTTTGCGGGACAGTGTTGCTTCAATTTCCAGTAGAACCCTTTCCCGATCCCTGGCCATGGGCAACGAGGCAATCATCAGGTTCATGCGGGAATCTGCGACCCAGATCGCGAGTTCAAGTTCATACCGGTTTTCAGATTTGGTTTTCAGTCGGGCCAGTCTTTCGCTGGTCCGGAATATGTCTTCCGTCGCTTTGCGAAACTCTTTCGTGTCTGCTTCCTTCAACGCAGAAAGCAGCGGCACCAGTTCCGGATGGTTGAGCTCAACAAACTTCAGAGCTGCCGCTTCACGGGCAGGTGTAATTTCCCCCATATCCCCCATGCCAGCCCGAGCCGACGTATTCGTTTTAGGGGGCTGTGCGAGAGACCAGTTGCCCGAGGAGGACACGGACAAGGCCAGCAGCAGAAACATAAACCAGTTGCGGTTCATCTAGAGCGCCTCCGCATCGGTGGACGCATCATTGAGTTCCTGCGGAAGCGGTGGTGGCTGCTGAGCTGAAATGGCGGCAATCATCCAGGCCGGAACTTCATTCAATTCCTCGAAGTTTGATCTGGCATCCAGATCGGCAACGTCATATTCAGAGTCCGCATCCACTACTTCCGACTGAGTACTCAGCTCGTTACGCAGTTGGGACCAGTTTTCCGCCAGAGCCGCTGCTGAGTGGGAAATCCCGCCAATGACAATTGAGCCGCTGGATTGATTCGACTGTTCAACCAGATTCTGTTCAGGCTGAGACTGCCAGTGTACGGCAAAACCACCGAGCAACGCCCCCACCAGAAAAGTCGCTGCCAGTTGAGCCCAGGATCGGTGTGGGGTTGCAAGATTCTGTCCTGCATGACGAGAAGCCACAGTCAATGCAGGCAGTTCGTCAACCACCAGCAGAACTTTAGCCAGGTCGGAAAAGGTTTCCTGAGTGGATTCACTTTCAATCAGCTGACTCTCAAATTGAGCAGCCTCCTGTTCCGACAGTTCTCCCGCCAGATATTGCAGCATGGAAACTTCAGGTTCGTTTGAGCCGAAGCGGGTTGTCATAAAAATTCCCCTGGTGGGAAAAAATCAGGTTTGCAAGGTTGGCTGATTTTCCTCAGCCATGTTCCCTCAAATGTTTCAATACTCCACTCAACTGTTTCAGGCCTCGCGCCATGCGGGAGGCAACTGTCCCAATTGGAACTCCCAGTTGTGCGGCAATTTCCTCGAACTTCAGGTCTTCCCGGATTCGCAACTCCATTACCAACCGAATTGCTTCCGGCAAACTGCTCAAAGCTTCCTGAACCGCCTGCCGCTCTTCTTCCTGGATCAACTGATCAGACTCACCGGATTTCAGCTGGGATTGAAATTGTCCCAGTCGGACCTGATGAGACCCCTGTCGTCTTTCCTTCCTTTTCCGTAAGGCAGCTTCATTCATCGCCACCCGATAAAGCCAGCTTGAGCCAACTTTTGCCTGAGGATCCTCTGCCCGCAGTTCGGACAGATAAGTCTTCAGTTTCAAAAAAGTCTGCTGCAGGATTTCTTCCGCATCATCCTCATTACGCAGATGAGTCAGGAGAAAGGCTTTTAACCCCAGCCCATAACGCTGGAATAACCGTTCTGCTTCCTGAGCGGAAGAGTCTTCCCCTTCAGACTTCATTGTGATTCACTGTTACTTTCGAGGAAATCTCTAACACTAGATGCGCAGGCACAGTCATTTTGTCCCACTTTTATGAATTGAAGCGAATCTTTTAACCGATTTTTCGATGCCGCAGCTGATCAACAAATACAGCCAGCACGATCACAACACCTAAGATGATGTCCTGCATAGGGTTATTGATTCCAAGCTGAGTGCATCCGCTTTGAATGACGGCCATAATTGCGGCCCCAGCCAGGGTTCCCAGGACAGTCCCTGATCCTCCGTTCAGGCTTCCACCCCCAATCACAACAGCCGCAATCACCTGCAGCTCCTTACCGATTCCGGAAGTGGGATTCCCGACGGAGAGCCGGGAAAACTGGTAGATCCCGGCGATACCGATGAACAGTCCTCCCAATGCGTAAACAATCACTTTGACGCGGTTGGAGCGAATGCCGCACAATCTGGCTGTATTTTCATTGGAACCTATCGCAAACACATGGCGACTGAAAACGGTGTATCGCAGAACGGCTGCCACCATGAGAGCGAGCAGCAGCATCACCCAGACACCCATTGGCATTCCGGCAACCAGGGCGTCCTCCCGAGTACTCAAAAACTGACGCAACCATTCCGGAACCTGGGTGGTTCTGTCCGGCCGAACCGTTGTCTCTTTGGCAATCAGTTTGGCCAGTCCCAGAAAAATGGACATCGTCCCCAGCGTGACGATGAACGGAATCATGCGTAAACCGCTGATCAGCAGCCCATTGATCAATCCGCAGCCAACACCTGTCAGCAAGCACAAAACCACTGCCAATCCCGCAGAGCAATCATGGAGCAGTGCATAGGCCAGGACCGTGGCTGACAGAGCCATCGCGGTTCCAGCTGAAAGATCAATCCCGCCCGAGATGATAATGAATGTCATTCCCAGCCCGGCGACCGCAACTGTTGCCGTGTTCACAGCAATCCGTTGAACATTGTTTTTGCTGAGAAAGTTTCCCCCCTTTTCCTGCAGTGAATCGGCAACTCCAAACGCAAGGAACACAACAACCAGGGCAATGAGCGGCCCCAGTAACTCCAGCAGGCGATAAAAACGCGTTTCGGATCCGTCTGACATAGGATGACTTAACAGGCAGTTGAGGACGATCAATGACAACCAGAACAACAGATTAACAGATCAACATGCAGACATCGAATGAACCATGCCTCCCTGCCGGCAGAACAGACCAGACCTGCAGCTGAGTTGCCCAACACCGTTCGATTTTGCACAATAAGTGTTCAAAGCAGCCTTTCACAACATTGTTCGTTCTTCCCAAAGCTCCCAAAGGAACTTTCTATGAAATCCTGGTCACTGATCATCACCTGCTGCCTCTGCCTCAGCACATCTCTAACCGCATTTGCCAAGGAACCAGCAGAACAGGAAAACTGGATCCAGCTGTTCAACGGCAAAGACATGTCCGACTGGACAGTCAAAATAAAGGGATATCCGGCTGGCGAGAACTATGGGAATACATTCCGCGTGGAAGATGGGCTGCTGAAGGTGCGTTACGATCAGTACGATCAGTTCGAGAAACGCTACGGGCACCTGTTTTATAAAACCCCTTATTCCAACTACCGGCTGCGAATTGAGTATCGTTTTGTCGGAGATCAGGTCGCCGGTGGAGAAGGCTGGGCATTACGAAACAGCGGCGCAATGCTGCATGGAGAGTCTCCAGCTGAGATGGCCGTGGATCAGGATTTCCCAGTTTCCATCGAAATGCAGTTACTGGGTGGAGATGGCAAGAAAAATCGGACCACAGCCAACCTCTGCACTCCTGGCACAAATGTAGAGATGAACGGCAAGCTGTTCCTGCCGCACTGCACGAATTCAACTTCGAAAACGTACCACGGAGAACAGTGGGTCACAGTGGAAATCGAAGTCCACGGCAACAAATTCATCCGCCACATCATTGACGGAGAAACTGTCCTCGAATACCAGAAACCACAATACGATGATCGGGACAAGCACGCCAAGGAACTGGCCGAGAAATCAGGCGGCCTGATGCTGTCTTCAGGAACCATTTCCCTGCAGTCGGAAAGCCATCCGATCGACTTCCGCAAAGTGGAACTGCTGGTCCTGGAAGAATAGGACA
>JAGQQT010000450.1 GCA_020426065.1 Planctomycetaceae bacterium
GAGTCACTTGCAAGTTGCGAAGATACCATTGCCAGGAGGGAGCGTGAAGATATTACAACGCATAGTACTTAAGTGTTTGGGCAGCATGCAGAAGCCTGACATAAACAACCAGTTCTGCTGGTTCGTCTACATCATCAGGTCTGCGGAAAAATCATCGTAAAAGGTACCGAGCGGTTGTTGTTTCAATTTGTTCAGCGTCTGCTCCCATTGCTGCAGAATTGCCTCGCAAATTTGAGCACCCTTTTCGGCTGTGGCCAGATCCGGTCGTCCTGTGAATCCGGCTCGTGTCCTCTGGCACATGTCCTTGCATTCATAGAGGCCATCCACATCATCCGGAACCAGGCCGCCGGCAGGTTCCAGCAAGCTGGCCCGAACCAGTTCGGGACGGAAGTGAAGCATCAATGAAGTTTCCACTTCGCAGGCATGACCGACAAAATGATGCTGCCCCGTCAACAGAGCATTGATGGCCGCCTGGGCAGGGGACCAGTAACAGCCTCCGACCAGTTGAGCATCGGGATAACCCAATTGAATCGAGCGGAGGGCTACACGCAGGGGATCGATATTCCCTCCATGTCCGTTAAACAGCACGATCCTGCGAAAGCCGTCATCCAGCAATGAGAGGCACAAGTCTTCCAGCAGGGAAATGTAATGGACCAACTGAACGTCAAGTGTCGCTCCGAGGCGGAGATGATGTGCGCTGGCGCCAGGCCAGAGTGTTGGCAGCAGGAGGATCTGGTCCGCCAATTTCTGTTCGAGTCGCTCTGCCAGTTCGGTACACAATATGGTGTCGGTCCCAGTTGGCATATGAGGGCCGTGCTGTTCAACAGCTGCCAGTGGAACGAGTACGAATGTGTTTTCCCGATCCACCAGCTTGAGTTCCGGAGCGGTCATGTTGGCAAAGATCATGTTTCACTCTCCTGCATCTGCATGATTTTCCTGAACGTCATCGGATTTTGCGGAGCGGAGGCCAGATAGCTCAGGACCAGTCCCAGCAGAATGGACAAGCCGAATCCAATCGGCCAGTACCAGACGGAAAACCAGGTCTGCGTATACATCAGATACAACGTGATAACCGTGGAAAGAATCGCGCTCAGGAGCGCTCCCAGCGTGTTGGTGCGTTTCGAAAACAAAGCCAGCACAAACACACCCAGTAGCGGCCCCCCGAACGCTGAGGTCAGTTTTTTGCCAATGTCAAAGACATTTCCCATCCCTCCCACCATGCAAGCCAGCCCAATGGAGATTGCTCCAATGATCAGCACGGTAATTCGGATGGCATTCAACTCCTGCTTCCCTTCTTCAGGACGCAGGAAGGGGAGTAGCCGATCTCGAAAATCGACGACGAGAACCGTGGTCACTGAATGGATTCCCGAATCGATGCTCGACATGATGGCCGCCATCAAAGCCGCCAGAAACAGGCCCGCCATTCCGGGGGGGAAATGCAGTCGGACAAACGTCGGAAAGCCTTCATCGGCCAGCTTGGGATTCTCTTTTAAGACCTCAGTGAGAGTCCCGACTCCCAGTTCTCCTGGAGTTTGCATGTAATGGGCATAGAGTGCGACACCCACCATTAACAAGGCAGGGATGACCACGAAGATTCCCACCAGGTTGAGGAATGCTCCGATTTGCGAAGTTTTCATCGAACGAGCGGAGAGGTAACGCTGGACGGCAACCTGATCGACTCCAAACGCGGAAACTGCTTCCAGAAAAACTCCAATCAGGATTGCCCAGGTACCATACTCCCTGGTCATGGAAAGATCGAAATCGATCACCAGACCATCGCGGCCATCAAAATAGCGTGTGAAGACTTCTCCCAATCCCATGTGGGTATGAGCCATAATCAGGATCAGGGCGAGGATGATGGTCAGTGCAAAGACGAAGAACTGAACCACATCGGTCCACATCACCGCTCGCAAACCGCCCAGCATGGTGTATCCAATCGCTACCACTCCCAGGCCGATAATCACGGTGATCTGGTCAAACCCGGAGACACTCGAAACCACCACCGAAGCCGCATAAGTCGCTGAGGCCATCCAGCCAATCCGCAGGAGCACAAACAGTCCAGCGGCGACCGCTCGAACAGAAACGTGAAACCGTCTTTCGAGGTATTCGTAGGCAGTCTCCACTTTGAGCTTGGAATAAACGGGAATGAACACAAACATCACAACCGGCGTCATTAATGCAAAGGCAACCAGGGAAAGGCCAATTCGCAAGCTGTTGCCCAGAGCGGCTGAGGGATAAAACACGAAGCTGTTCGATGAAAACAGCGTGGCCATCACGCTCAAACCAACGGTCAGCCAGCCCATGGAGCTGTTTGCCAGAAAAAATTCCTTGCGGGACTGATGCTGACCAAACCAGATGCCCAGTCCGATGATCGTAATCATGTAGATGACGATCACTGCGATATCAAGAGGATGCATTGAGCAGCAACTCCACAATCATGATCAGTGAATAAAAAGGTGAGGGGACTCGCCTGTGGCATCCCGTTTTCCGCTTTGTTAACATAAACGGAACCAGAAGGAAAAAGCGAGTCAACAAACATTCTCTGATCTTCGGTCAGGATAACCGGTATGCCTGCACCCTCCGAAACCGCTGAACTCAGCCCGAGTATTGCACTCCTCAAAGAGCTGGTTGCTCTCAACAGTGTGAATCCATTCTGGGGCGGGCCAGGTGAGCAGCAGGTTGCTAGTTCTCTCCTGCAATTATTCCACCAAAGGGGAATCGAGGCCTGGGAAAGCCCGGTTCCCGGTTGTGCCAGCAATGTGTATGCCTTGATCCCCGGCAGGAATCGTCAGCAACGGCTCATCTTCGAAGCGCACATGGACACGGTTTCTGCGGAATCCATGACCATCCCTCCGTTTGAACCGACTCTTCAGGACGGCAGGCTTTATGGTCGAGGAGCCTGCGATGTGAAAGCCGGCCTGGCCGCGATGGTCTCCGCTTTCATCGATCTGAAAGAATCCGGGGAAGTTCCGCCAGTCGATCTCTGGCTGGCAGCAGTGGTGGATGAAGAATATCGTTTTCGCGGCGTCAACCAGCTGATTGAAGACCTGCATCGGGCAGGGGGAGAAACCATCGGAGCGATTGTAGCCGAACCGACAGAAAATCAGATTGTCACGGCCACCAACGGAGTGCTTCGTTTTTATGTCACCGCCCACGGCATCTGCGCCCATTCCTCCAAACCACACCTCGGCAAAAATGCCATTCTGGACATGCTCAGGCTGGTGGATCTGTATCAACAGGATGCCGAGCAACTCGCAGAAACAAATCATCCTCTCACAGGGCGTCCATCCATGAGCGTGACTCTGATTGAAGGGGGACAGCAGATCAACTTCATTCCAGAGCGTTGCCGGATCGGAATCGATCGCCGACTTATTCCCGGAGAAACGGCACAGCAGACCTGGGACCACTATCGCATTCTGGCCGCTGGCATTTCCAATACACAATTTGAAGTGGAACAGGCAGATATCCGGGATGACCCCATGGAAACCCCGCATACAACCCAGGTTGTTTCAACAGCTGTTGAAGTGGCCCGGAACTGTGGGTTATCATCTGTACCGGTGGGTGTGCCGTTCGGCTGCGATGCCTCAAAACTTTCCCGGGCGGGGATTCCTTCCCTGGTTTTTGGCCCCGGCAGTATTGACCAGGCACACGCTGCAGTGGAATATGTAGTGATCGAACAGGTGCTGAAAGCAAGTCAGTTTTATCGGACCTTTCTTCAGGAGTTCGGAGTATGATCGGATTCTCGCGTCGGCAGTTTTTAGGCACAGCGATCGCTTCTTCCGCACCGCTCTGGTCTTCTTCTGTCTTCGCACAGCCAGAACCGACAATTGATCCGATCGATGCTCACGTCCATGTCTGGACACCGGATGTCACCCGGTTTCCTCTGGCAGAGAATGATGTCTCCGTCATGCAGCCAGCCAGCTTCACTCCGCAGCAGCTGTTTGCCCAATGCAAACCGGCAGGTGTAAAAAGAATCGTACTGATCCAGAT
>JAGQQT010000451.1 GCA_020426065.1 Planctomycetaceae bacterium
TCTGCTGGTCGACTCCGGTTTTAGCCAGGTAGGCATGGTAGGCTTCCGCAGTGATGGCAAAGCCGTTCGGGACCAGAATCCCTTCGGGAGTCAACTCCCGATACATCTCTCCCAGAGATGCGTTTTTCCCGCCGACGAGAGCGATATCGTCGATGGTGATTTCTTCAAACCAGCGTATGAACTCTCCCCTTGTTTTTTTCGCATTCATGACTGTTTCCTGACATTCTGAACGATGGAGAACCTCCTGTTTGCAGGTTTCCATTTTATCCGAATCAGAGAACATGTGGTGGAAAAATCCACCCCGGTGCGTCACTTCAGCAGATCCTGGGCAAAGGTGCTCCCAGCGGTTCTTCGAGTGGCTGCTCCAGTCCCATCAGATTGATTCGTGTCACGGGAAACAGATCACGTGCGCGTGCCTGGCCAACTCGGGCTGCATAGGGGAAGCCAGCGGCGTGAAGTGAATTCACAATCGAAGCCGATGTCCCACTGGCAACCGCGATCATCAACGTTCCTTCACTGGCAATATGGACAGGATCAAGCCCCAGAAGTTCGCAGACCGCAGACACTTCACGTGAGACGGGAATCTGCTGTGCTTCAATGGTCAGTGTGCAACCGCTGGCCTCCGCCCATTCCTGCAGGACAGCCGCGATCCCTCCCCGGGTGGCATCGCGAATTGCCCGAACATTTGCTTGGTTAGCCGTTAAGGCCTCGATTTCCTCACGAACGCACCGGGAATCACTCTGGGGAGCGGGGGAAAAATCGAGTTGTTCACGACAGGTCAGAATGGCCACTCCATGCTGGGCAATCTGACCTGTCACAATCAGTTCATCACCCGGCTGAATTGCTCTTGAACTCCATTTTCTCTCGGGGAGTGCAAGGCCCACTCCGGAGGTATTGAGATAGAGCTGATCACAGTCACCACGAGGAACAACTTTTGTATCTCCCGCGATAATCATAACGCCGCACTTCTTTGCCGCACGTTGAGCACTGGCCAGTATCTGATCCAGAATTTCGAAGGGCAGTCCTTCTTCCAGAATCATTCCGAGTGTCAGGCAGACCGGCTCGCCGCCGCTGACCAGCAGATCATTGACCGTGCCGTAAACGGCCAGCGAACCAATATCACCGCCGGGGAAAAAGAGCGGCGAGACCACGTAGGAATCGGTTGTCATCACCAGGCTGAAATCACCCGCGGTGAATCGGGCGGCATCTTCCAGTTGTTCAAGCACCGGGTTGGAAAAAGCCGGAAGAATCCGTTCACGAATCATCTGCCGAGTCATCCCGCTCCCTTCGCCATGAGCGAGAAGAACATTATCCGTGACCTGATGTGGCAGGGGGCACTCAAAATTCGACATACAGGCTACTCACTGATGCTGCTGCGATGATCGGATCGCAGGCTGTAATATTGATAGTAAGCGGCACAGGTCCCTTCGGAGGAAACCATGGGGGCGCCCAGTGGATGGCCGGGATGGCAACGGACGCCAAATTCAGCACAGTCCCCCGGTTTCAGTCGGCCCTGCAAAACTTCGCCGCTGCGGCACTTTGTTTCGCTGTGTGAGGCATTCATTGCCAAACGATATCGGTGTCGGGCATCAAATTCCTCCCAGTCTTTTCGCAAGCCCAGACCACTGGCAGGCAGTACTCCCAGGCCGCGCCAGGATTGATCGACCACCTCAAACACATCAGTCAGCAGTTGATTCGCGGCTGGGTTTCCTTCTTCCTTGACTGCCCGCGAATACTCATTGATGACATCGATCTGGCCCTGTTCCAGCAGGTCCACTGCGGTTCGGATTCCCTGTAGCAGATCGAGTGGTTCAAATCCTGTGATCAGAATCGGAAGGCCGCTTTGCTGTGCCAGTTCTGCATATTCCGCATAACCTGTAACGGTACAGACGTGACCGGCGGCGAGGAACCCGTCTATACAACACTCCGGTGAAAACGCAATCTGCCGCATCGCAGGCAGTACGCGTACATGGCTGGTCAGGAGACTGAAATTATTCAGCCTGAGTTGACGAGCCTGCTTGACTGCCAGGGCCGTTGCCGGAGCTGTGGTTTCAAAGCCGACCGCCAGAAAGACAACGTCCACATCAGAATGCTCCCGGGCATATTTGACCGCATCGAGCGGACTGTAGGACATGCGGACCTGATGCCCGTGAGCGCGGGCAGCCTGCAGGCTTGTTTTCGTTCCGGGAACCCTCAGCATATCAGCGAACGTCATCAGGCAAATGCCAGGTTGTCCGGCAAGCTCAATGGCCTGATCAATCACTTCGGCAGGAGTCACACAAACCGGGCAACCCGGGCCGTGAATCAGTTCAATCACACCTTCCAGAGACTGTTCGATTCCGTTCCGCAACAGGTTATGAGTTTGTCCACCGCAAACATCCATGATTCGCCAGCAACGGGTCGCACGTTGCCGGATCGCCTTCAGCAGCTGGCGGGCATGCTGGGGATTTCGGAACTCATCCAGATACTTCATGCCTCCTCCTCATCCGCTGGCAACTTTGAAAACTGAGCGAGTGTTTCCGCTGCCTGCTCGGAGTTGAGGCGTGCAATGGCAATCCCTGCATGGACAATGACATAGTCCCCCACTTCGGCCTCGGGTACGCAAACCATGCTGCATTCCTTGCGAATCCCACCAAAGTCCAGCATTGCTCGGGCGAAGAGGGGATCACGATCGATCCAGGCGGTCACTTCACCAGGAATTCCGAGGCACATTGGTTGCAGGACTTTCTCATGAAAACTGTGAAATCAAAGCGGAAGCAATTGCTAACTGACCCGCTGCCAGACCTCCATCGTTGATGGGAAGCCGTTGTGACCAGAACACATTCCGGCCTCGATTCCGCAACTGATCAACCACGAGTTCCAGCAGAAGTCGATTCTGAAAACAACCTCCTGCCAGAACAATCGGGACATCTGGAACCAACATCACGCCATCACAAAGTCCACTGGCCAGACCCAGATGAAAACGGGTTGCCATTTCAGTTTCCGGGCAATCTGACTGCAGGTCAAGCACGAGTTGCTCGATCGCTTCCCGCCAGTCGAGTTCGTAGTGATCACTCGATTCGATGATCGGAAAACGATAAGGTGCAGTCGTGGAGTTCTGCGTTGCCCGGGCCTCCAGCAGCATGGGAAATTCACCATCGAAACGGGATTCATCACGCTCCAGAATCAGAGCTGCGAATCCATCAAACAGCCGCCCCAGGCTCGTTGTTTTGGGAGAATGGTTTCCGGACTGGATGAGCGGTAGAATCGATTTTGCGGATTTACTCATGAACTGGAGATCGCAAATCTCCATCGCTCGTTCTGTGCCGCATGCGGAAGAAAGGAGTGCCGCAGCAATCCGCCAGGGCTCATGAATGGCCGCCTCTCCGCCAGGCAGGGAAAAAGGCATCAGGTGTCCGACACGCTTGAATTCTTTGCTGGAGGCGAGCAGAAATTCGCCACCCCAGATTGTTCCATCGTTGCCATAACCGGTACCGTCACACACCAGCCCCAGCACCTGTTCCCCGAGTAAGCCGTGTTCGAGCATCACGCTGGCAATGTGAGCATGATGATGCTGGACCTCAATGGTCGGCAATGATTGCTGTCTGGCCCAGCGGGTGGAATAGTAGTCCGGGTGGAGATCATGGACGATGTATTGTGGCTCGCATTGATACAACTGGCAGAGAGCTTCCCGCTGCCGATGAAAGTGCTGACAGGTTGACAGGGAGTCGAGATCACCAGTGTGGGGGCCGAGGATAGCCTGCGAGCAGTTACTCAGAGCGATCGCATTTTTCTGCTGCCCACCTGTGGCCAGCAGGGGGATTCCCGTTTCAAGAGGGAGTGCAGTCGGAGCGAGGCCACGACCACTGCGAATCACAATCGCCCTCGCAGCCGCCGGGCGAATCACGCTATCATCAATGCCTCGCAGAATCGGACGATTGTGATGGAGAAATCCATCAGCCATCTCTGCCAGTTTCAACATCGCAGAATCCGGCTCGGTTTC
>JAGQQT010000452.1 GCA_020426065.1 Planctomycetaceae bacterium
CGGTCACCCCTGAAAGCATGTGACTGATCAGGTGAGCGATCGGTTGCTCAACTTCCACCTCGACTCCCGGCAGGTCCTCCAGTTCATGGTGCAGTTTTTCAATCAGCCCTGAACGGGAATAGTGAGCATCGGGATTGAGCGACATCACGTACTCGCTCGTATTCACGCCCATCACATGTTCATCGTTTTCGGCTCGTCCGGTTTTGCAGGTAAACCAGAGTAATGGCCTCTCTGGATGCTCATCCGTCCGCAACATGCTCCGAAACTTCTGATCCGCCACCTCGCTGACCTTCCTGGACTGCTCCAGCGATGTGCCCGGGGGCAGAAACATGTTGACCTGGATGGCACCTTCATCAAAGGCAGGAAGAAAATCTTTTCCCATGTTGGCAATCACCAGACTGCTCAACAGGACCGCCACCAGTGAAAAGCCACACACAAACGCAAAACCGGTTTGAGACATACTGAATCGCAGCACAGGGCGAATCAGCGCCTTGAGCAACTGCACAAATCGTCCGTCCTCCTGGCCAGTTACCCTGGCATTCGGCAACAGCAGGTAGGACAGGACAGGTGTGACTGTCAGCGAGACCAGAGTGGAAGCAATAATCGAAACCAGGTAGGCAATTCCCAGTGGAGTAAACAGACGCCCTTCCATTCCCGAAAGGGCAAACAACGGTGCAAAGACAAGCATGACCAGAATCGTGCTCATCATGATCGCTCCACGCACCTCCATACTGGCTTCCCAAACAACCTGTAATGCAGGACGGGGTTTCTCCAGTTTTCGATTCTCGCGCAATCGACTGAAAATGTTCTCAACATCGACAATCGCATCATCCACCAGTTCACCCATGGCGACCGCAATTCCACCCAGGGTCATGATGTTGATCGACTGACCGGACCACTTGAAGACAAACGCAGTCGTTAGAATCGAAAGAGGAATGGCGGTCAGGGTGATAAAGGTTGTCCGGAAGTTGACTAGAAAGATGGCCAGAATAATCACTACCAGAATTCCACCATCACGGACGGCTTCAATCACATTCGCAACGCTGTAATCAATGAATTCCCGTTGCTCGTAAGTACTTTCCAATCGCACATCGGCAGGCAGCGAGGTACGGACTTCCGCCAGTGCCCGGTTAATTTCATCCGTCAGGAACCGCGTGTCGGCCCCCGGCTGCTTCTGAATCGTAATGACGACCGCATCATGACCGTTGACAGCCGAATCCCCCCGCTTCACCTGAGCAGCCCGCTTGACATCAGCGATATCCCGCACCAGCACTGGCCGTTGTGAATCAAATTTGACAACAATTTCCTCGATCTGCTCAAGTGAGTGAATCCGGCCCAGACTGCGAACCTGCAACTCCCGGGCATCATCATTGAGATATCCCCCGGTTACGTTCAGATTCCCTCCCTGCAGTGCCTGCTCCACATCGGCAAGTGAAACTTCGTATTTGTGCAACAGGTGGGGGTTGATCTGCACCTGAAACTGCATCCGACCGCCACCCATCGTGATGACCTGGGCAACACCCGGAATCGAAAGGAGACGTTTCCTCACAACCCAGTCGCCGACAGTTCTCAACTCCAGTGGATCCGTTTCTCCGGTTTCACTCCACAATCCAACCATCACAATCTGCCCCAGCAGGGAGGAAACCGGCCCCAGTTCCGGCGTGATCCCGTCGGGTAGATCCTTGAGTGTGGTGGCCATTCTTTCCTGAACAATCTGTCGCGCCAGGTAAATATCCTGTGACCAGTCGAATTCGACATAAATCACCGAAAGACCGACGTCGGACGAACTCCGCACAAATTGAACTCCGGAAGCTCCATTCACTGCCGATTCAATGGGAATCGTCACCAGAGATTCCACTTCTTCGGGTGCCAGCCCAGGACACTCGGTGATAATGACAACTCGAGGGCGGGTCAGATCCGGGAGCACATCAATCGGCAGACGGACCGCTGTCATCCCGCCGTAAATCATCACGCCCAGAGCGACAACAATCACCAGCAGGCGATTCTGTAACGAAAATCGGAGGACGGCATTAATCATGGATTCGGTTACCACTCATGAGTCAAAACAGGGAGAAGTCATTTCAAGTCGATTTGCAGATCACTAATCACCTGGTTAATGATCATGATCATGATGATGCCCACCCCCGCCAGCGGACTCCTGAGCTGCCAGATGCAACTGATATGCGGCACTCCAGGCGATATCCTGTCCCGCGTGCAATGCCTCAGTTGGTCGTAACACAACCTCCGATGAAGTTTCCAGTATCCGTTCTACCTCGACAGGCACAAAAATCCTTGCCTCATGATCTGAATGATCGTGACCAGCATGGTCATGCCCAGCATGCCCTTCTTCTTCATGAGCATGATCGTGCCCCTCATGTTCATGATCGTGTGGAAACTCAGCATGCCACGCTTCCTGCTCAGCCAGTGTCAACCGTCGATATACCAGGCTGCGTGGACCATCTACAACCAGGGCGGCTCGTGGCACAATAAACACATTTTCAATCAGCGAGCCATTTGGCAGCTTCACATGCCCCCGCTGACCTGGCTTGTATTGCCAGGTTCGAAACTTCCGTCCCTGGGCATCGACCACGTCCTGCAGCACCGAATTCGGCAGCGGAATATAGAAGTGATACACGCCCGTCTCATCATCAACATGATTAGCCAGATGGACAATCGGCATCGGATCTGGATGCAGGTGATCCCGATAAGACCCCAGTTCGACATTCACAGGATTCTGACTGGCCAGCAACACTCTGACTGCAGGCAGATCCCGCTCAAATGCCTGCCCTTCAACAAACAGCGAGGTGTGATAGGCCAGACTGCACAACTCATCTCCTGACTGCACCATACTCCCGGGAGAAACAAGCAAATCCTCGACTGTATATCCGTAAGGATCTGCGGACACCGAATTCTGGCTTGGTAATCCCCAACTGGTACTGGCCAACCCTTTGGGAACGGTGACCACCATGCTGGTGATCAGTTCCCGTCGAGATGCAATCGTGGCAATGGCAGCCTCTGAAAGCCCACGCAGCAACAGTTCCTGCTCACGGGTTCGTCGCTCAGCCTGCAGACGTTTCTTTTCATATTCCAGTTCCAGCTTCTGCTTTCCGGGGACTCCTCCCTGTGCAGCCAACTCGGTGATTCGTCCCAACTCCATATCCACAATTTCCAGTTGCTGGATGGCGGCCAGTAGTTGAGACTGGGCAGCGGCCAGTGTTTCTCCGGTCAGTCGCAGATCAAACAGGGGGTCACCTTCTTTTAATGCCTGTCCGGGCACCGCATGGACATTGGTGATCAGCCCGGCAAACTGACTCGTGATTCGTAAATCACTCACACCAGGCCGCTCACGGACAATTGCCGGTACGGATATCGTCGGCTGATAGTTCTGCGACTCGAGCCGACGGACAACCAGCTTGAGATTGTTTTGAGCGGCGGAAGTCAGTTCAACATGTGGAGGCTCCTCGGAATGCTCCTCGTGCCCATGTTCGTCTCCATGATCGTGGGCATCATGGCCAGCAGAATCCCCTGCCGAGGGAGACCCCACCAGAGACCGCAACCAGGTGGCCTGACTTTCGGGTACCAGCAGCACCCCCAATATCACTCCCAGCATCAATCCCATTATGGCGATAACCAGAACTAGTTTTTTCATCTGATTGCTTTCAATCACTATGCTGCGCGGACAGCCCAACTGCAGGACTGTGAATCGGAGAGATCTGGACGAAACGAGCTGAAATACACCTGCAACTGGAGAGCGGGATTTGGATCGATCTCGCGGCAGGAACTTTTCCGTCCTCAGTAAATACAGAGCGGAAATCAGGCTATTGAAGGGACATTGCGCAACTTTACTGATCGTTTTGCTCGGATCAGGTCACAGCACAACCACCCAAAGAGGCACTGATAGAACTGTCAGGTTAAACCTGGCGCACAGCGCGCATTGTCAGCACAGCAGTCTGACG
>JAGQQT010000453.1 GCA_020426065.1 Planctomycetaceae bacterium
ACCGTGTCCTCGAATTAATCATGGCCGGTTGGAAACCGGCCCTACTGGCGGTGCCTGCCCTGCACGGCTCAGTAATCACAGCTTCTTATCTACCCAACTTGCATGAAGCTTTACAACACCACGAATACCATATCCCAGGCATTCGCATCAACAACATCTTCAAAGCTGATGCTATCGAAGTGAAAATGGCCGGGCGAGTCTGCTGATGCACAGGATTGAACATTTGAAATAAACACATTCAAAGCAGAAACACATCCTGAGATCTCAATTGCATTGTCTTCAAGAGCACGGATAAGAATTTTGCTGGAATCCTCTTTGGTGACGACTTCAAGCATGGATGCCTTGCAATCGTAGGGATGAGGATCGAAGTCTGTATCCAGAATTATTTTGTTGTGATCCGTTTTTAGTTTCTCGCTAAACTCATCCCATCCTTTGACACTTGAACTCAGCATCACCTCCCTGTGAGCGCTGTCATAAGCTATTCGCACACATTGCTTCCCAAGTAAATTGTTGCAGCATTTTTTGAATGCCTGGTTTTTAATCTGTAAAGACCTATTCCTTTACTGCTTTTTTCTTCTTTCCGCCTTTGCCTCCCTTTGTTTTTTCGGCGGCAGGATCGTATTCCGGGTTGGGTTTGGTGGGGATCAGGGCGTCTGTATGTTTGATCCATGTGAGCAGGTCAGCGAGCAGTTCGTCCCGTTTGGTGGTGTTGCTGCTGGCCAGATTTTTCCGCTCGCCTAGATCTGTGGCCAGGTGATAAAGCTCCACAGCCTGATTGGTATCGAGCTGTTCGCGTCCGCCGTCCAGTTGCCATTCTTCATGAAACAGGTGCAGCTTCCAGTCTCCTTTGTGAATGACGGTGACCGGGCGGGAGCGGAATCCGGTGCGGACATCCAGTTCTCGTCCGCGGATGACCGGATTATCCAGGTAGCCGGGAAAATGCCAGAAGATCGCCTGACGTTTCAGTGAGCCATTCCCCTTCAACAAGGGGATGAGGCTCTCACCATCCAGAGTTTTCCCGGAAGGAACGGCCGCTCCGGCTGCCTCCAGGAAAGTGGGGAACAGGTCGACATTGATCACCGGGACATCACACTTGCTGCCCGGCTCCGTCACGCCCGGCCAGCGGACGATAAACGGCTCCCGAATTCCTCCTTCGTAATAGCTCCCCTTATTCCCCCGCAGCGGTTCCTGGGAAGACTGGTTGGTTCCCCCGTTGTCGCTGGTGAAAACAACCAGCGTGTTTCGGGTCAACTCCAGTTCATCGAGCTTCCTGAGCAGGATACCGACTGCATCATCGAGATCGTAAGTGCAGGCCGCATAAAGTGGATCGTGGTGCTGCTTTCCGGGAGTCTTCTTTTCAAAAGTGGAAAGCGTTTCCGGACGCCCCTGCAGGGGAGTGTGGATGGCATGGTGCGGCACGTAGGCAAAGAACGGACGATCCTTGTTGTCTTCCATGAATTTGCAGGCTGCATTGGTAATGGTGTAAACCCCTTTGGGATCCGGCCCCACCTTCTGCTTGCCGTTTTGATCCATGACCACATCAAACCCCTGCTCTGAAGGCTCCGCTCCATCCTTACCGCTGAGGTGCCACTTGCCGAAGATCCCGGTCACATATCCGGCCGCCTTGAGGGCATCCGCAAACGTCACATTCTCGACGGCCAGTCCACTCCTGTTGGGAATGGGAATCAGCCGCTGGGATTGTTTGGGGCCACGCCCGGTATTTCCCACGGCATAAACATGATGCCGCGGGGTATAGGTCCCAGAAATCATGCAGGCACGACTGGGAGCACAATTTCCGGCCGCGGCATACCCAGCCGTGAAGACCATCCCCTCCTGAGCCAGCCGATCAATATTGGGAGTTTCCATGAAATCACTCCCCTGATAGGCCACATCCTTCCAGCCGAGATCATCGGCAAAAATCAGGACGATATTCGGCCGACTGTTCGCCTCGGCATACGAGGGAGACGACCAGGACAGATTCAGCAGAGAGGCCAGAACAGCCAGCACAAACATGAACTTCTTCATTTGTATTTCCCATCCCGCAGCGGTGATCCCACTCGCTGATTGAAGTTGATATTGGTCCGTCACCATCGACTGGACTGAGTTTGCAGTACTAACACGATGCCTGAGGTCCGATGAGTTACTCGGCCTGACCACCAAACCAGCCGAGGGATTCCAGAAAGGTGTCCATCTTTTTGACGGTGTCTTCGTAGTCGGCCTGGCTGCGGCTGTAGTTGAAGAAGCCGTGTGCCCGGTTGGGGTAGCTGACCAGTTCGCAGCGGCCACCTTTGGCTTTCACCGCCTGCTCGAAAGATTCCACATTGGAAATCGGGACCGTGGTATCGGCCGCGCCATGAAAGATGATGGTGGGCGGAGTTTCTTCCCGCAGATGATGAACTGGAGAAATCTCTTCCGCGAGTTTGCCCAACCGCTCCGGTGCAGCGGTCTTGCCGGTCTCGGTTGTGTCGAGTACGGGATTGAACAATACCAGGGCATTGGGGCAGGAAGAGATTTTCGCATTTTCCTGCGGGGCTTCGAACCTGCTGACGGTCGCGATCGCTGCCGCGACATGACCACCGGCAGAGCCGCCTCCGGCTGCAATCTGTTCCGGATTGATGTTCCACTCGGCAGCATGCTCCCGAATCCAGCGGACTGCCGACTTGCCATCTTCGACACAGGAATCGGGCAGGGTCTGATGTTTCGAATGAATTCGATACTCAGCGGCGAAAGCGACAACACCCCGGTCAGCCAGATGCCGGCAGTGAGGATAGAACTGTTTCGGCGAGCCATTCTTCCAGCCCCCACCAAAGAAAAAGACAATCGCAGCACGCGGCTGTGTTGTGCCCTGAAGATCGGGCGGGAGAAATGCATGTAAGGACAGGTCTCCCTGCGGCGTGGTCTTGTAAGCGATCACCTGATCCGGCTCGGGCTCTTTGGCAGAAACGGGAGCGGCAGGCATACCTGCAACCATCAGAACTGGCAGCACAATCCACAGCAGAATACGGGACATGAGCGAGAATTCCTGGCAAAGACGGGAAACTGGAATGGAAGCCGATCTGGTTGACAGAGCCAGCAGGAAAATCTCCGGGTGGACAATTCTCTGAATCAGGTATCAACTTCACCTGGCATCTACTCCCCCCTGGAACTGGTCCGGCTGTTCAGGCAGTTGCATCTTACGGAGGAAACAGGGATGATCCAAGGCAAACCCATTTCCTGCCGCTGGACCAGACCATGGATCTTTCTCTTTCCGATGCCCCCCATTTAAGGAACATGATCGCCATCCTGCTGGGATTGTGCGCGGGGGCGATGACGGTCGGGATGCTGGAAGGGGTCAGCCATCAACTTTATCCGGCATTCAGCGAACTGGATTATGACGATCCGGACCAGATGCGTACGATTTTTAACCAGGCCCCCGTTACGGCCTTGTTGAGCATTCTGCTGGCTTGGTCGGCGAGTGTGTGCCTGGGCTGTTTTGTGGCGGGGTTGTTTGGTGTCGAACAGGGACGTATCTGCTCAACCGTGGTGGGCATCGTTGCGGCCACGCTCGTCGCCTTCATGCTCTCGACACTTCCGGCGCCAAAATGGTTTACGTTCGCCGGTATTGCCATCTTGCTCCCCAGTGGTTTTCTGGGCTGGTGGTGCTCCCGACGAGTCCTGTTGAAACTCGGAAATAAACTATCAGACTGATTGACTGGAATTGATTCCCATCAAATAGACGAAAAAGGTTATCCTGATGATTCGCTCAATTGTTCCCCTGCTGATGCTGCTGATTACCCTCCCCGCTTCCGGAGCGGATGATTACATTCTCGGCCCCGATTCCTATCCTCAACCGGGAGTCCCCAAAGGAACGCTGACGAAGGCCGTCTGGGATCACAGCGAGGTCTTTCCGGGACCAGTTCGGGATTACTGGGCCTATGTGCCCGCA
>JAGQQT010000454.1 GCA_020426065.1 Planctomycetaceae bacterium
TCCCGTTTGAGAGAAAGCTGTAAAGATGAGTTACTCCTTCACAATTGATTGTCTTCCAGAATCTACACCGCGACAGACATTTGCCCAGGCAGGTTTTGCAGATGTGGAATGCCGGGAATCAGATGCAATGGATGCCAACTGGCAGGAGGGACTCTATCACTTTTATCGACCGGATCATTCCTGTCGAGTGATCGAAGTCTCAACGTCTGAAGACACATTTAATGTTCGACTGATGGCCTTTTCCAGTGCAGATGATTATCGGCTTGGTCTGAATCTGGTCGAAGCGGTTTCCTCCCAGAGTCAGTGCGTTGTGCACTCGGAAGACGGTGAGGATCTGGAACTCGAGGAATTTCGCCAGAAGCACGGAGAACAGTGGATTGAGCACATGGTGCGTTCTCCCCTTGGAATGTTGAATGGCATTCTGAGACAGGGAGGCACCATGACAATCAATGGTGTCAGAAGGCCGTATGTGGTTGGTGTGGATACGCTGAAGGAGTTGCAGCAGCAGGCGGATCCAGATCAGTTTTCAGCCCGGTTCTATGAATCCCTGCGTCAACTTCAGTGGTTGAACACATCCTCTGGATTTGAAGCCAGTGTGATGAAACTCACGCTGAAGGACAGTGATGTCACTCGGCTGATCTCTTCCATTGGAGCGCCCGGTTTGCGGTACTTCATCAGCAAGGTGGATTACGTAGCGGCTCACCACAACAAAGACCTGCTGTTCATTCCCTGGGACATGCTGTCAGATGCACTGGGTGATCGGTTTCACCGCTTGCACGAAGAGCTGATCTCGATTGATCCCATCGAAGAAGATGAGTGGCCAGCTTCTATTGAGCAGATTCAGAAATACGCTCAGCCATTGAGTTGAGACGCGCTGAGCCCTGACTGTGTTCCCACACAACGGTTGTCGTTGTGATCCCTGTTTACGTTTTTCTCAAGGAGAAACTCATGTCCAAGAAAGTTGTTGGAATCTGTGCCCTGCTGTTAATGATGCTGGCTTGCGATACTTCGTTTGCCTGCGGCCGACATCGTCGGGCTCGCCGTTGTTACCGGCCAACCCGCTGTTATGTGCGTGTCTGCCAGCCAACCTGCTGCTATCGGGTGATTCACCATCATTGCCAGCCGCACCAGGAAGGTGTTCAGAATCCTCAACATGAAAATGGTGAGGCTGAGAACAATCAGGGTGCAGAAGGATCTTACGAAAACCAGAAGTAGGTTTACTGACGAAAATGTCTTTTACAGGAGAACGCCTCAATGATCCGTAGTCTGATTCTAAGTCTGTTGTTTGCTTCGTCTGCCAGTGCCAGCCAGCTGCATGTGTTTGTTGTCACTGATACGGAGCATCCCAAAGATGCCGCATATTTTTCTGCGGACAGTGAGGCGGTTTCTTCCTGCCTGCATGAGATGGTTCCCACAGCTCAATTGAATCTCATACAGATTGGCACAAGTGATGGCTGGGGAAAACTGACAACCGAGCTGCACGAACTCAAGGTGGCCCAGGATGATGCCATCTTTGTTTATGTCTCTACGCATGGCAGCTGGACACAAACACTTCGTTTCAATTATCTGTTAGGAGAGGAGGTGATCGAGCGTGCGGAATTGATTCGAGCCATTCGCCTCAAGGATTGTCGACTGGGAATTCTGATTTCAGATGCCTGCGCCAGCATCCCTGGGGATGTCGATTACAAACGCAGAAATCTTACTCGCACTTATGCTCCCCATTTTCTGACCCAACCCAAACCACTTGCTCAGAAACTGTTTTTTGATTCACGTGGATTTGTGGATATCATCTCTTCGCAAAAAGGGGAGAGCTCCTACTTTTACCTGCAAGATGGAGGAGCGGGGAGCCTGTTTACAAACTGCCTGGTCGAGAAACTGTCAGAGAGTAAAGACCAAACTCTTTCCTGGGGGCAGATTTACGCTGCAGTAAAGACCGACTCCAGTCGGGAATACAAGCGTCTGAAAGAACTTTATCCGAAAGCTTATCCCCAGAAATCCGTCACCCCCTTTGCCTTTGGTCTGGATACACCTGATGGACGGAACAAATTTTCCTTCGGATTCAGCATTGTCGATGGAGAACCTGCCGGAGCACGAGTCACAAAAATACAACCGGGATTTCCCGCTGCTCAAGCCGGACTGCAGGTTGACGATATCATTCTCAGCATGAATGGGAAGAAATTTACAATCGCACAGCAACTGGGAAAAATGCTTCATAGTTCATCAACTCCCTGCACATTCGAGGTTCTGAGAGATGGTCAACGAATGACAATCCGAGTTGAATGACTTTCGTTTTTTCGACCCGCTCAACATGAACCTCGTTGAGCGATCCATTTAGGGTCTACTGCATTTGACTGTTCGGATTGTCCGGATACTGCCTGTGAGGCAAATTGACCACTGTCCAGCTCTCTGTTTTTTTGTTGAGGAGGGGACGGGAAGCCGGAAACCATCTTGAACCGGAAAGGCTTAACGGATAAGCTGGCTTGGATTGGTTTCCCTCCTTCCTTCCCACCAAGTTCTTCCCATGGATCGTGCCGGGCAAAAATTATTAACCCTCGGGTTGTTCTGTGCCGCTGTTGTGTGCGGGCGGAATGCCTTTGCCGAAGAGTTTTCGGCGGAAGATCTGGCGTTTTTTGAAACGAAAATCCGACCCGTTCTGGTCAAGCACTGCTACAAGTGTCACTCGGCAGACAGCGAAGAGCTGGGAGGCGGGCTGAGACTGGATACCCGTCACGGATTGCTGACGGGAGGAGAATCAGGCCCTGCCCTGGTCCCCGGAGATGCGGCCAGCAGTCTGCTGGTGCAGGCCCTCAAATATGACGGGACCGAGATGCCACCCGAGCAACCACTGGCGGAAGCGGTGGTGAATGATTTCATCAGCTGGGTGAACCGGAAGGCTCCCGACCCGCGCGTAGAAAAGGTGGAGGCTGCGGCAAAAGTTGAGGCCACACCTTCGGATTTGTGGTCGCTGCAGCCGGTGAAAGATCCTGCCGTTCCGAAAGTCAAACAGCAGGACTGGCCCTACGGTCCTATCGACCAGTTTGTACTGGCCCGAATTGAGCAGGCCAAACTGTATCCCACCCAGGATGCCGAACCGCGCGTGCTGGCCCGACGACTGTTTTACGATCTGATCGGACTCCCTCCTACTTACCAAGAACTCAACCAGTTCGTCGAGGTTTATGAACAGAATCGAAAAGTCGCCATAGAACAACTGGTAGATGATCTGTTATCCCGCCCGCAATACGGGGAACGCTGGGGCAGACACTGGCTGGATGTGGCGCGCTATGGCGAATCCAACGGCAATGATGGCCTGGGACGCAATCCGACATTTCCTCATGCCTGGAGATATCGCGATTACGTGATCGATGCCTTCAACCGGGATATCCCCTATCACGAGTTCCTCACCGAGCAGCTGGCCGGAGATCTGTTGACGGCAGAAACTCCGGAAGAACAAGATCGGCATCTGATCGCGACCGGTCTGCTGGCGATGTCGGCCAAGCCTGCCAAGGCGATGAACAACAACTTCGATATGGACGTGGTGGCTGATCAGATTGATGTGGTGGGACGTGGCATCATGGGGATCAGCATTGCCTGTGCCCGCTGTCACGATCACAAGTTTGATCCGATTCCTGCCCGCGACTACTACGCCATGGCCGGAATTTTCACCAGCACCGAAACGATGTGGGGACTTGCCGGAAATGAAACCCTGACCGCTCCTTCCACCAGTCTGCATGTGCTCAAGGCCGCAGAACAATGGTTGCCACCCGAAGACTTTGTGGAAACTGTGATCCTGCTGGAATCGGATACCGGAAAACCGAAAGCGATTCCCAAACCAAAATGGGAAGCGGGGACTCCGCTGGCGATGGGAGTCCGCGACAAAAAAGAACCAGCAGACTGCAAAATCAATATCAATGGCGA
>JAGQQT010000455.1 GCA_020426065.1 Planctomycetaceae bacterium
CTGCCTGGAAAAACGAGAGGAATCTCTGGATGCGATGCGGCAAGCCTATGAAGAGGCTCCCGATAACCCAACCGTCATCTTTGATTACGCACTGATTCTGCTCAAGATGGAAATCAATCTGGATGAGGCAGACCGCCTGCTGGAGGCTGTGGAGGCGCAGCCGTTGAGTGATCTTCTGCAGATGCTGTTGCCTTTCGGACATGGTTTACAGCAGCTTAACCATAAGCGTTATGTGGAAGCCCGCGATCTGCTCATTGAATCCCGCCGGTGCCTGATGCCCATGGCCGCATTGCCCCTGGTGCAGATGTTTCTGGATTTCAATGCCGCCTACCTGGCCATTGCCTCCGCCCGCTGCGGCGATCTTCCGACCGCTCTCAAATTCTACCGCCCCGCCAAAAAACGCCTCGAAGCCATGGGCTACACCATGCTGCTTGCGCGTCTGAATGAAGCATTGCAGGGATACGTATGAACTTGATGCACCCATGTAACGTCGGGTGCCATTGCCACGCATGCGTGGCAATGATTGTACTGACTCATTAAGTTTGCAGCACGAGCCTCGACATGATTCTGCACACTTTGCATGCCCACGACGAGCGTGAGCATGGCACCCGGCAAAAGCTCTGGGTCGTATTCCCCGATGGAATTGGATATTTCACGAACAAAGGGTGGTTTCCGCAATGAACCTCACATCTTTCGACAAAGTCCGGCTGGAACGAGGCGGGGTAATACTAAGCTCATGTCCGACAATCGACGATATTGTGAATGCGATGCAAATTGCCTATGACGAGAACGGAATTGAGGGGCCGCCCGAGCTTGCACTTGAGTGCGTAAGCAGTTCATCGTCGTCAGAAGTCTCGCAGACTCATCTCTACATGCTCCTTGCTTTTCACCGAACTCATCCACCACGCTGGTTGATTCACTACATCACGCCAAGGGCGGTGGGACTATCGGGACTATTATCGTCTGGCAGAAATTTGGAAATGCAGTTTGAACGAAGAACAGTGTGTGGTGTCATTTCGCTCTATCGTCACGATTGCCTTATCAATGACCCAGTCCTACTCCGTAAAGCCATAGCGTGGTTTGTGGAGCATCATAGTGCTTGCCCGGAATTGACTTGGATACCCTACGACGAAGCGGTGCATGATGCGGACAATAAAATCGAGTGAACTGGATTTCGCCTGTGCGTGAGCGTGGCCCCAACACACGATAAAGAAGAAACGGGGGCAAGGTCATCGTGCAAGCCGGGTGCCATTGCCACGCTTGTGTGGCAATGATTGTGCTGACTCATTTAGTATGCCCGCACGATCCTCGGGATGATCCTGCACACATTGCATGCTTTGAATCTTCACATTACAAAACGTTCATTGCTTCGCATGGTGCGTGGAGAATACCCACTCCTTCAAATGCTCCTGGCTATAGCCCACCGGGTGGTGTACTTCTGCCTGGCACGTGGCCTCATTAGCGGTAAGAACTTTAATTCGTGGATGATACAAATCACCCTTTACTTTAAATAATTCCATCCCTTCGACAATGCCTGCCAGTGTCCCCGCATTTAATGTTACCAGAGAAACTTCCTGTTGTTCATTGGGGTGTGAGTTCTCGTCTGGTCTGGTCATTTCAATTTGAGTTATTTGTGCTGCAATCGGCTGGCTTGGCAAATAATCCAAGTACTCCGCAGGAACTTGTGGAAGCCCGCTCACACTCTTGCTCTCATCTCCGACACGCAAAAAACACAAATTTGAGGAATCAGTCGTGGTACGCGGTTCAAAGTTATTAACGCAGTCTGCACAGAAACCGATCATATTCTCATCTTGCACCAGGTAGCGACGAGCCCCCCAATTCACAATCTGCAACTGAGAAGTTTCTGATACTTTTCCATATTCCTGCTCGTCAAACAAATATTTGAACACAAGCCTGCCATCTTCAAAACGCACCTCTCCACAGTTCTTCTCAAGTAGATAACCAGCCAGGGAATAGGTGCAGTAAAAGAGGTTGTCGGGAGAAATCGCTAGCCATCCCTGGTTTTCGTTTTCAAATTCACTATGTGTGTAAATGCCTGCCCACGGATGATCCTTGATAGAGGAGAGTTGTTGATCCACTTGAGCACGAATTCTTAAGTATTCTTTTTCAGTCGGGGGCTCCATCGACTCCAGGACATCCGACAAACTTTGAGTCTGCGTTCTGTCATGTTGTTCAATTGATTCAGTGTTCTCAAATTTGCCTGTTTCCGACCATATTGAAAACTGATTTGTGATAGATGCCAGAACTCCAACAACGACAATACAAAGCAGCATAACCGCTAGAGCAATAATTCCATGGGTTGTCATTTCATACTGTCCCGTTGAATGTTCGGAAAGATCCTTCGCAATTATTTGTAAGATCCTACCAATTTACTGCAGACCTTTCGAGCAGAAGTAACATGACAGGCAAGGCCTGCCATGATGCAATTCCTCATCCATAACTGCAGAGTATCCTTTATCTGGCAAATGTTACCTGCCCTGCAAACTCTTCTTTGCGGATGATTACGCTCTACGCAGAAGACTGATTGCCAGAGCGAGAATCAGCAGAACAAATGCCATAAGGAATGAGCCGATGCCTTCCCAGCCAGGGAAGGCCTGTAATTCATAGATCAGATCGTAACTCCATTTACAATAACTGATAACAAGGCAGAGGCCGCCTGACAGGTACCAGGCTTTCCTCTTCTGAAGAATCCCAACACCTATCAGTAGCAGAACCAACACCACTCCTGCAACATTGACAACCACACTTGTATCCCGCGCCCCGTAATCCAAGTCAGTTGAAGCAAATAATACTCCAATCGTCAGACAGAGGCTGAGCATCGGTAGCCGCTTCTGGAGCATCCGGGAGAAGCCATCATCAAAGAAGATGGTAAGCATAATTCCAACGATGAGCGTCAAATAACAAAAAGTCAGGAATCTCCATTCCACTGACATCGAGCCCAGCCAGAGACCATAGTTCGGCTCATAAATCAACTCTCCCAGCCCCAAAATGGCAGACAGCATAACAGGGAAAGAACTCTTCCTGACAAGACCAGTCACAAACAGCATGCCTGCGGAGACTGCCAGTGGCAGATGGAGAACCTGGAATTGATGAAATTCTCCCGGCTGCAATCCGAGTACTGGACTGAGCCCCAGAAGCAGCAGATTGACACTGAGGTGTTCCCAGGCAAATTGGAATCTGAGAAGAGCAAGTATGGCATAGAAAACAATGCAGGAAACATTTGCAATCAGAAATGGACTACCCACATCCCCCTGCAAAACACTAACAAACTGCTGGTAAGGTTGAGATCCTTCAAACCACTGGATTGAAATTAGTTGAACAAGATAGGGAATGATCATCCCCCATGTTCTGGCGTTGCGGGATCCAGTTGCCATAAGCAGAAATGCGATTGCCAGAATGATGGGGGTCAGGAAATACGCTCCGAATATTGATGGCAACTCCATGGCTTCGTCTCTCGACAGAACCAGCACAGGGTCAAAAGACATCGCCAAGGTAAATGCGCGGATCGCGAGGGAGAAAATGAGAATCCCTATCCAGCACCATGGATAGTAAGGATATGCCCAGGGTGTCCCATTCTGCTTCATGTAATCCGAGCCAGCCCTGACTGCAGGGAGTAATAGCAGAATGAGCCCGCCAGCAATCCATGGAAACAGGTAGATCTGAAGCCGAACTGACAATTCATTCTGATCAAACAGTTCCGAATGTAGCAGAAGCGGATAGCAGAACAGTAACCCAAGCATCAGGTGCGAGGGGATGCGATACTTCCAGGGGAATTGGATCTGAAGTAGCCAGACCAGCATCTCGAACAGAAAGATGGTCAATCCCAGACCGACAGAAATCAGAGCAATTCCCGTCTT
>JAGQQT010000456.1 GCA_020426065.1 Planctomycetaceae bacterium
ATGAACAAACCAGGTCTCGAAACTTTGATTTCAGATGACCAGCAACAGAAAGCGCCGCCATGCCGGGCTTCATTCATAGTAATAAAGGAGGGGTGTGATGTCTCTGTTTGATGATATTGATGAAGGTGGGATTTCATCGGGCGAGCAGAAGTTCGGTCCCCAGGAAGGTTTTGCCGGGGTCATTATCTGTGCATCAGCTTGTGACGGCCATATTGGTGAAGAAGAAGGAAAATCGTTAAATGCGATCCTGGCACAAAAGAAGTTGTATTCGCGACTGTCACCTCAACAGATGAACTCGATGCTGGATCGTGTGCTTGGTTTTCTGAAAAGAAAGGGGCATGAGCGGCTGCTGGAGAAATCCTATCCCGCCGTTCCGCCCGAGCTTCGGGAGTGTGTATTTGCCAATGCGGTCGATCTCGTTCTGGCGGATGGCACAGTGGATCAGGATGAGAAAGACTTCATCGATGACCTGCGGGGAAAACTGGAGATTGATTCCAAGCGTGCCAAGAAAATCGTGCAGGTGATGGTATACAAGAATCATGGCTGAAACCGCAGTTGCGGCTTATTGAATGATTGTTTGTGAAAGAACGTGTTGATGAGAGACCTCAAAATGCTTTCCTGCGGACTGTTACTTCTCTGCCTGGTTGCTGGCTGCGCGGATCCGTTGCCGCCTAGCGTAGAAATCGAAACAGGTGATGGGAGTTCTTTGAGCAGCGTCAATATCAACTGGAGCAGGCCCAGGAATTTTCAGCCAGCACTCGAGGATGTGATTCTGATAGTTTATTACAAGCGGTTGAATAATCAGGAAACTCCCCTGCTGGCAGTCCTCTGCAATACCTTCACTTGCAAAACGAATTTAGGTGGTGGCGGTGGGAAACATGAGGGTTCCGGGGAATACACATTTAAAGGGAGTCCTCCCCTGACTGCGGGATATCAAATTCTGTTTGATCTGGGCAAAATCCAGAAGTATGAACTTGGAGGTACGGACTATACCAGTTCGGAACCGCAGTTGATCATGGTGAAGCGGGGTACCAGCGGACTGGTTTATCAGGCGGTTCCGTTTGATCTGACGAAAATCTCCCGTTCCAGTGACAAGGTTGAGTCCCAGACGCGATTAAATGATCTCATTCTCAGTGAACCGGCTATCCGGGAATTTTTTGAAGTGAAGGCGGCCCTGGATTCAACGGAACCGGGAAATTCTGGCGGACCAGCTGGCAAATCAACGGATTCCATCCCGGAAGGTTTTTTTCAGGACAGCAAATAAAATTGGAGCAATTGTTGTGATCCTTCGCTCATTTCAGCACGTTTCCTGAGTTCTCAACAATTTAAAAGTGCACTTTTCGTCTTCGCGTCATGCATCAGGAGAAGATCGATGCCACGTGAGAATCTGGATGATACGGTCTTTGATAAGTCTGCTGACTTTCGGCGTCAGTTGAAGCGGATGGCCCAACGGGAGAAGGAACGGGGCACTCAAAAGGTTGTCCACGAAATCGATTCCAGTTCGGGACGGTCCAGGGCAAGTGGAAAAACGGTTGAGGAAGAACCCGTCAGACAGCCTTACCGAACCTTCCCGGAATTTCACTGGACACGCACTCACACCAAATTCTGCCTCGGGATGGTCATGCTGTTAAGCATCGGCTACCTGGGGAATCGGGGCTGGGCCTTGTGGAGGCACGATTCGCTGGTGGCAGAAGGCGAAATGCTGTTCCGTCACGAATGGACACCAGACGATCCCCTCTCAGTTGCGGGGGATGGTCTCGGACCAATCTTTAATGCGAAATCGTGTGTGGCCTGCCATTTTCAGGGAGGTGTGGGAGGAGCTGGTTCCAACGAACATAACGTGACTAACTTTGCTGCACTGCCATCGGCAGACCGTCCCAAGATTCAAATGGGTGTCGTGCATACCCAGGCGGTGAAACCTGCGTTTCTGGAAACGACTGACAAACTCGCAGCGCTGTTCCCCATTATCAAAGGAAAAACCACTGTTCGAAATGGCTGTACCTATCGGATTCCCGATTTCAATCCGGTGCATCTGGCGACCGTCAGCACTCCCCCACTGTTTGGAGCGGGGCTGGTGGATACGATCAGCACAATTGCGGTGGAAGCCAATTATGCCAAAATCAGCGTGGATACAATCGTCGGCGAGTTGAGCGGAGATTACGAAGGACCGGCTCTGGGACGTCTGCGAATTCTTTCCGGAGGTCGAGTTGGGAAGTTTGGCTGGAAGGCTCAGTTTGCATCCCTGGAGGAGTTTGTCGCAGCAGCTTGTGCGATGGAATGCGGGTTGTCCAATCCTCTCAAATCTCAGATTGAACAGGGGAGCTTCGCTGCTGATGAACAGGCTGAACTGGACATGAATCGCAGGATGCTGACTGCACTGGTGAAGTTCTGCGAAGAACTCCCTCAGCCGCAACAGATCCTGCCGGAAGATCCTCACCTTCTGACTGAAGTCCGTCAGGGAGAACTGCTGTTTGCTGAAATTGGCTGTGCCACCTGTCATTCACCGGAAGTCGGTGGGGTGAAAGGTGTGTACTCAGATTTTCTGCTGCATGTTGTGGAAGAAGACTATGGGGATACAACTTACCTGGATCCCTCGGACTGGCAGGATCAGCCGCTGCCGAATGAATGGAAAACTCCACCCCTGTGGGGCGTGGCCGATTCCGCTCCCTACTGGCATGATGGTTCCTGTGATTCACTCGAACAGGCAATCACAAAGCACGCCCGTCAGGCCAAACGGGTGATGGCCAGTTATGAGAAATTAAACGCAAAAGACAAAGCATCAATTATCAGTTTCCTGAAGACTCTCCGTGCCCCTGTTCTGCCGGAATCGTCAGAGTCAGATTCCCTGCTGGTTGACGCAACCGGTTCGTGAGCAGCTTGTTCCAGATCGTTGTTATCACTTTTTTGCAAGTTTATGACCAACATCACGTATCAACTGGAACCTGAACTGACCGCTGTAGAGTTTATTGATGTGCTGCGTCGCTCGACGCTGGCAGAACGACGTCCGGTTGAGGATGAAAAACGAATCGAAGGGATGCTCCGGCATGCCGATCTCATCCTCACCGCTCGAAACAGCGCAGGACTGCTGGTGGGTGTTGCCCGGTCTTTGACAGATTACAACTTCTGCACTTACCTGTCCGATCTGGCTGTTGACGAGGCCTGTCAACGCCAGGGAATTGGTCAGGAACTGATCCGCCGTACGCATCGGGAGGCGGGAACACAAACGAAACTGATCCTGCTGGCTGCACCGAAAGCCGAGAGCTACTATCCGCACATCGGCTTTCAGCAGCACCATTCCTGCTGGACCCAGTAATTCTATTCACTGGAGGGAGTAAAGACCGCTTCGCTGGGAGCGGGCAGGCTCAGAGCATCGGGCAAATCGGGCAGCATGCGTTTCATGCTCTCCTTCTCCGGGAGTCCATTCAGGTAGGTCCAGGTCTTGCCCTCATCGGCGGAAACACCCACCAGATAGCCCTCCTTGGTGAGTGTGCCCCCAGGCGCCTTCATCGTGAGTGTAAAGGGAGAGACGATATAAAGTTCACTATTTCCCTTCATTGGCTGACCAGGTTCCAGAACGGAAATCTTATCCAGCTGGAATCCTTGAGCTGCCATTTGCTTCTGGCCTTGTTCCATTCCCTTGATGAGTTGCTCTTTTCCACCGGCCGCTTCAATCAGCTTCTCGTGTGTAAGCTTCAGGAACGAGTCATAATCTCCCTCAATTAATGCACGGTTGAGTGTTTCCGTATCAGCTTTGACCTGATCGGAAATCGAGAGAGGAGTTGCGGATTCTGCCGTAGCCGGAGAACTGGCCGTGGGAGCTGACTGCTCCTGACATCCGACCAGAATAAAGAGCATGAACAGAACGAGACGGGGCATA
>JAGQQT010000457.1 GCA_020426065.1 Planctomycetaceae bacterium
CAGGCATGTTGACCGGGGTTCCACTGACTGACATTCAGCTCCCCCTGAGGAGTAATCCGGCAGCGGATTGCGCCGGCATCTGTGCTCAGAATTGTGGATTGAGGGTAGATTTGCTGGAGATGTTCACCCGTTTCGAGTCTACCTGTCGAGACCAGTACAAACCGGGGTTTTGACCACTCGGCAAAAGATTGCGTGTTATCTTTTTTCGAGCCGTGATGCGGGCTGAGTAACAGATCACAATCCGGAAGGGTTTGCCTGAAGAGACGTTGCTGTCCGTCGCCGGAAAGATCTCCTGGAATGAGGAGACGACGGCCAGCGTATTCGAGCAGCATGACGATCGAGTTTTCATTATCCGAGCCGGGAAACTGATCGGGGAAATCGGCACATTGCATGGCCGAAATCCGCACGGAGGAGTCCAGTTCCAGCAGGTCAGCCTGCTGCAAAGGTCGGAAGCTGACACCCCGTTTTGATCCCCTCTCGAAAGTTTCTTTCATCCCTTTGTGTTCGGGGCTGAGTCCGATCGGGTTGACGAAAACGGTATGCACAGGGATGTCATCGAGCAGAAAGGGAACCGCATTGAGATGATCGGCATCGGTGTGGGAAATCACGATGGCATCGAGCCGGTTGCAGCCCAGTTCACTGAGATGTTCCCGCACCGATTGAGCGGCGATCCGCCCATCTTCCATTGAGCCGGCATCAAACAGAATGCTCCGTCCATTCGGGCAGCGGACCAGAAACGCATTTCCATGTCCAACACTGACCAGACGGCATTCCAGATTTTGTGTCCCCCAGGCCCTGAGTACGGGATGATGAGCCAGCAGGATCAGGAGTGTGGCTAATCCAATGAGGAGCTGCTTCTGCCTGCGGAAGGTCTTCTGGTGAGCCAGCACAAAGAAGAGTCCCAGGGCAATCATGATGAGCGAAAGGGACCAGTGTGGTTGAGCGGGGAGCCAGTTCCAGGTCGTGCCGGAAAACCAGTCCGCAAACAGTTGCAGGAGGTTCAATCCCCAGTGAGCAGGGTAGATGAATGGATAACTGAGAGGCTCCCACAACAAGGCCAGGAATGACATCAGCAGAAGCAGGGGGAGGGTCAACATCAGGAGAGGTGCAGAGCAGGCGGTGCCGAGTATGCCGCCGACTGAGATCAGATGAAAATGAAATGCGGTAACCGGTAGCAGGGCCACTGTAATCAGTGCCGACATCGCCACACTGCGGAGCGCGAACTGAGTGACCTGCTGCAAAACGCCTTGCGATAGTTCGTCTTCAGCAGTAACTCCCGGCAACCATCTCATCCCGCAGACCAGGGCAATGATTGCCAGAAAGGAGAGCTGGAATCCCGGGTTGAACAGCCAGCCCGGATTGACGATCAGGCAGACCAGAGCCGCCAGTCCTGTGATCTGCATTCCGTTCATGGGGCGATAAGCGGACCAGCCGTAACAGACCAGACCTCCGAAAATCCAGGCCCGGAACACTGGCGGCCGGAATTCGGCCAGCAGGCAGGCAACGGTCATCCCCAGAAACATCAGCAGATTGGCCGCACGCGAAGACGGAAACAGCAGTCTCCCCAGCAGAAAGCCGCACGCACCAATCATCGCCACGTGCATCCCCGAGATGGAAAGCAGATGCATCAGGCCACTCTTGCGGAAACTGGTCATCGTTTCCAGATCAATCCCCTGCCGTTCTCCCAGAATCAGGGCTTCTGCCAACGCTGCAGACGAAGCTGGAAGCAAGCGGGAAAACTTCTCACGGATGGCAGATCGAACTCGAGCGATTCCGGAAAAACTGACCACGAATCGTTGAGATGCCTCCGTGGTTCGTTCCAGTCCATCGGGGTGTTCACAAAACAGGAGCGAGTGAATCCCCTCGCGGCGTAACTCTCCGCTGAAATCATAAGTTCCGGGGTTGCGATTTTGGGGCAGAGTTCGCAGCTCACCGGTGACGATGACAAGCTCACCTGCTCTGGGCAGTTCATGACTCTGGCCCCGAATGGTCACCCGAACTTTCCCGCACACCTCCTGCTGAAAATCCGGGAAGCCCACCCGGGTAGACTCCAGCTCAAAACGGATACGATCCTCTGCAGGAAATGCCGAGGCAAATGCAGGGCGGTTGGCGGGCAGCAGTCGGGCATCTTCAAGAGCGCGCCCTTCAATTCGAATTGGCGTTCCTGATTCGGTGGCATAGCGGGCAATTTCCTGAGCGGGAGCGATTTCCCAACTCTGATACTGCCAGACTGCGCCCGTGAGGTTCAACAAAAGACTGATCCGCCATGCCTTGCCGAATCGACTGAAACGTTCCAACGGGATCAGGCAGCAGACACAAACCAGCAGCAGAAGCAGGAGCCCTCCAGCGGGAAATGCACGCGCATAGATTGGCTCCAGGGCAATTCCCGAGCTGAACAGAACGGCGGCCCAGGCGGCAGGTGTGCGGCAGATCACTGGAGACAGTTCGAGCGAAGTTTCCCGCATCCAAGTCTCCGCTCAAACTGATGATCGGCAGGCACGCACTGGCTCAGCCATTGCAAACTGAGCCAGCGGCCGAAAAAGGATCAGGGCCACAATTCGCTGCGGAGATTTTCAAGCAGAGTCACGGCCTGGCCGACATCGATTTTCTGTTGAGCCGGGTCCTGAGAAAGTTCACGCTCGATGGTCAGCGGACCTGTGTAGCCAAGTTCTTTCAGTGTTTCGAGATACTTTCTGATGTTGACATCGCCCTGTCCGAGAGCAACTTCACGTCCCCACGAAGAACCGCGCTGGCCTTCCGGTGCCCAGAGAGCATCCTTGCAGTGGACACTGCGAACATAAGCACCCACTTTCCTGAGGGCATCAATCGGATCGCCAGTCCCGTAGAGAATCATGTTGGCGGGATCAAAGTTGATGAACAGATTGTCCCGATCGACATCATGTAAAAACTCCAGCAGATGCTCGGCAGTTTCCTGGCCGGTTTCCAGATGCATCTTCTGTCCGTGTTCAGCCAGTTCGTCCAGCAGGCTGCGGGTCACTTCAATCAGATCCTTATAGGAAGCCGACTGGCGATCCTGCGGCACAAAGCCGATGTGCATGCCCAGAGTATCGCACCCCAGGTCTCGGGCAAATTGAGCGGTTAGACGAGCATCTGCCGCTCGCTGCTGCCGGGTATCCTCCGGGACCAACCCAACGGTTTTGGCAGTGGTGGGGATATCGGCATAACTTTCCCCATCAAAACCACAGAACACCACCGTGATCGTGATTCCGGAATCTGCACACTGCGCCAGAAATTTTTTGGCGTGGTCGGAGTTCCGCTGCTCACCGTGCGGCGAGTGGATTTGAATACTGGGGATTTTCAGTTCCGAGACGACATCCAGATGGACACCGAACCCGGCATTGATAGAGGTGAAAACACCAATAGGCCAGACATCTGTCATTTCAATATCCCCGTTTCAGACTGGTGGTTGTTCACAGCACAGTTGCGTTCCTGCACTCTTTCTTCCTGATCGCAGACTCATCCTAGCCGGATGTCCAGAGTTGGATCAAGTAAACGGGAGGCCGGAAACGGGGGAAGATTCGGGACGTCAGAGAATAGAACTGGTCCGAAAACTCGTCATGGTTCTGCCCTCTCCAGCGAATCGGTCTTCCGCGGTGGCCAGGGAATGAAAGGAGAAGTGCGGGAGATGTATCGGGCATACTCGGGTTTGGAGCGGGACAGATCCTTCTCGAGTAACGAAACTCCTGAAACAAATAACAAGAGACCAGTCATCAGCAGTGGACTAATGATGGTCCAGTAGGGTCCGCCCGGTGAAATGGAAAGAATCCAGAATGCCCACCACTGGCAGCAATCGCCAAAGTAGTTGGGGTGGCGGGTATATCGCCAGAGGCCCCGATCAAACACTTT
>JAGQQT010000458.1 GCA_020426065.1 Planctomycetaceae bacterium
CGTTTCCCGACAATCATTTAGGAAAAACTTACATGAAGTTTCCCCTTTCACGCTCGAAACGAGTCTGCTGGAATGGCCATTCTTCCCTGCAGATGCTGGTATTTGGTCTGGCAGCGGCACTCTGGAATCCATCCTGGCTTTCAGCTGCCTCGTTCGAACTCTCGATCACTCCCACACAGGATTGTTATGGACATCTCGTAGTCTCCGCCCCGCTGACGGAGAAATCAGCCAGCGTTCTGTCGGATGGCTGGTATCGGGATGCTGACCTTTCCCCGGCCGGAATTGGTCATGTTCTGGTTTATGGAGGCCACATCACTTTCCGCACCGGAACAAACTGGAAAGCCACTCAGAAGAAAATCATGAAACTGGACTCCGTTCCCGAGCCGGAATCTCATCTCAGCTGGGAATCCCGCAACGGAGATCTCCTGTTAATAGAGGGGAAGCAGACTCACTTTGTTTATAACGAACAGATGGATGAACCGCCGGCGAAGACTTCTCCGTTGTATCGACGGAGTGGCTATGTGCATCCCCTCACTTCGCCGGCAGGATTTGTGCTGACGGATGATTTCCCGGTGGATCATCTCCATCAGCATGGTCTGTTCACCGCCTGGGTGAATGTCAACGTGGCGGGCAAACAGGTCGATTTCTGGAATCAGGCCAAAGGGGAAGGCACCATCCGTCATCAGAAACTGATCGATCAGTGGTCAAATCCACTCGCTGCTGGCATGCACGCCCGACTGGAACACATCCAGACTCCAACCAATGAACCCGAAAAATCAGTTCTGGCCGAAGACTGGGAATTGATCAGTATTCCTCATCCGTCGCTTCATGTTCTCGAATGGCGCAGTACTCAGCAGAACCTGCTGGAAGAGCCGGTCGTGCTGAATCAGAATCACTACGGAGGCTATGCTGTCCGGGGGCCTGCTCACTGGCTGAGTGATCAGAACGGACAGGGCTGTCAGATGCAAACCAATCAAACCGCTGACCGGGTTCAGGGAAATCATACTCGGGCAACCTGGGTGGCCATGAGTGGCCTCGCTCAACCCGGTTCAACCGCACAGGCCGGAGTTGCCCTGATTGGACATCCAGAAAATCTTCGTGCACCTCAACCGGTTCGGCTCCATCCTTCCAAACCGTATTTCTGCTTCTGTCCGGTGGTTGAAGAGGCGATCACACTCTCCTCCGATGACAAACTGAGGGCCCGCTTTCTGGTGGTCACATTTGACGGAACTGTCCCCGTGGAGCAGCTTCAGGAACTGACCACGGAATTCGGAGCAACTTTTCTGGTCGACTCCAATCATCTTTAGCAAACTGGCTGGAATCTCTTTTGGGATTTGCTTCCCCGGCTGCGCATGTCATCCTGAAGGGCATTGAGATCTACACAAGTTACTACCGACTCAAATTGCATTGGCTTCAGTGAAGAGGGTGGCCCGGAAGAATTCCGGGCGGACAAAGTCCGTCAAAGGCTGCCCGTGAAACGTTCAAAGAGAACACCGTTTTCCCATCTCCAATAAGAGGAAAATATATTCAGCACAAGGTGTATCTGTCGCAAGTACCGCAGCATGAAACGGCTGCGCCGCCCGGAATTCTTCCGGGTCACCCCTCATGCATTTGATGTCCGATTCGATTTGTGTCGATACCAATGCCCGGAGGGAGGGTGAATAGATATGGCGACATCGTTCATTCAGTTTCTCAACATTGATGATGGTGGATTGACCTCGTTTCCGATTTGGCATGTACGTGGCTGCGGAATTCGCTATAACGAAGTGAGTTCCCAGGAACGAATTTTCAGCAGGTCGAGTCCGCTCTGCATTCGCTTCCGTTGACTCACGAGGAGGAGTGATGAAGCTCAACGATTTTTACAACGAAGTTTCTCGTCATACCGACACCGCCAAAACACAGATCAACGCTGCCGAAACCAAACGGGTCCTGGCAGTCATGTTTGATCTCCTGTCCAAAATGGATGCCAATGAAGCTCTCGATACCCTCAGCAAGGGCATCGCCCAGGCTGCTAAAAAGCGAACGAAGAAGTAGTTGCGCCTACGCCAAAGCCGATACCAGACTGAGCCCTGCCCACGTATTTCGTGGGCATTTTTTTGGGATGATATGATCCCACTAGAACTGGTCCGAACAGGAGCAACTCAATCCACATACGAAAGCCCTGTGTGGATTGCTACCGATGATCGCCTCGCAGATCATTCAATTCGGTGGAACTTTCAGTACTTATGTGTAGCGATAAAAGGTAACTCAACCGAAACTGCAGTGCGGTATCCTTCACTGATACTTTTTGGAGCGATTCTCAACAAACCATTCCGGTTGTCGGCTGGAGGCAAACTCTTTCAGTGCGTCCAGGTGTTCCTGTAAACGGGAGTGACGATGTCCCGCAGGGAAGCCAATTGAGAAATGCCCACCGGCGAACATCTCGATCGGATACCTTTTTCCTTCGTATTCCACGTATCCACTTCGTCCCATATGAGTCACTTTGATGTCTGACATTCGGACCAGTTCTAGCGAAGTGTTGGCAGTTGCAGTAAGGGAAACCGTGTTTCCAGCCAGGTCCGGGTCAGTAGCGGGAGCGGCTCGAATCCGGAGTTGACATGTTCATTATCGAATGCACACCCTTTCTCAATGGGATAATAGTGGTTGTATTCCTGTCGCCGCTGGTTGGCTTCATTGAGCACGTCGGAATTGAGAAAGCGGGTCCATTTGGAGTTAAACCGCTGACCGGATTCCAGAAAACATTTTAACGCACCTCGATCTGAAATGAACCAGGTAGACAGTTTATGTTCTTCCACAGGCAACTGCACCGAAAGCGATTCCAACAACAACTCGGGCTGAATGTCGGCAACATGTTTGTTGAAACGGGACCAGTTTCCTGCACACCGGACCCGCAGGACATGGAAGTGCCGACGAGGCCAGATGAGGGCCTCCTCACGCTCTGACTGACAACGCTGCATCAGGAGTTCAAGCGAGCTTTCCGTTCTGCGGGCACGCTCGATAAACGCAGGCTCCTCACCCATTTCGGCGAGAATCTTCAGGAACTCGGCTCGTGACCCTTCTTCGTATAACATGCTGAACAGCACTGAGCATGACTGGGTAAAGAATTCAATCAGATGATTTTCAACAGATCCTTGGTAAATGTCAATGAACAGTTGTGGATGATGGTTTCACTCGGCTTGTGAAATCGATCAATTATACAGTCCACATTGAGGGCTATGTTTTGATACACCATTCGAAAAAAGCCATGGTCAACCTCGGTTGACCATGGCTTTTCTGTTGGTTTACAAATCCTGACTCAGTTCAGGATCAGTTTTGCATGGCTCCGGCGGCCATCAGGCTTTCGAGGAAGCCTTTCAGCTGATGGCTGCGGACTGGATGCTGGAGTTTGCGGACGGCTTTGGCTTCAATCTGCCGGACGCGTTCGCGGGTCACTTTGAAAATGCGCCCCACTTCTTCCAGGGTGTAGGTATAACCATCACCCAGACCGTAACGCAGCTTGATAATTTCCCGCTCGCGATAGGTCAGGGTTTTCAGGACGTGATCAATTTTGTCCTTGAGCATTTCCTGAGTTGCGGTGCTGACCGGACTGTCGGTGGACTGATCTTCGATGAAGTCGCCGAAGTAGCTGTCTTCACCTTCGCCGATGGGGCGATCCAGGCTGACCGGCTGACGGGAGATTTTCATCACGCGGCGAGCTTCTTCCAGCCCGACATCGGCCCGTTCTGCCATTTCTTCCACGGTCGGTTCACGGCCCAGTTCCTGAACCAGGTCCTTGGCAACTTTCCGCAGGCGGGACATGGTTTCAATCGTGTGAACCGGTTTCCGGGTGGTGGGTGCCTGGTGGGCACAGGTTCGCGT
>JAGQQT010000459.1 GCA_020426065.1 Planctomycetaceae bacterium
TACGATTCGCGGGAAGTCGGTTCTGGTGACGGGAGGAGCGGGGAGTATCGGCAGCGAACTCTGCCGCCAGATCCTTGATTTCGAACCAGCTTCCCTGACCATCTTCGATCACTCCGAATTCGGAATCTTCCAGATCGAACGGGAATTCGCCCAGCGGACCGACTGTGCCACGCAACTCCGGTATGTCACCGCCAGCATTCTCGATCCAGATGCCCTGGAAAACGTCTTCGCCACCGAACAGCCTCAGCTCGTCTTTCATGCCGCTGCCTACAAGCATGTCCCGCTCATGCAGGACAATCCATACGCGGCCATTCGCAACAACTTCTTCGGCACCAAGGCCGTTGTCGATGCCGCCGATGCTCATGGAGTCGAACGCTTTGTCCTTGTCTCCACAGATAAGGCCGTGCGTCCCACTTCCGTGATGGGGGCCACTAAACTGCTGGCCGAAAAATATCTGCAGGCCATGTCCCAGAAATCGGAAACGGCTTTCCTTACCGTCCGGTTCGGAAATGTGCTCAACTCTGTAGGGAGTGTGGTTCCCACCTTCCGCAAGCAGATTGAAGCCGGTGGTCCGGTCACGGTAACGCACGAAGACATGGTCCGCTACTTCATGACAATTCCCGAAGCCGTGCAACTCGTGCTGCAGGCCGGTGCTATTGGTGATTCCGGAAATGTTATGATTCTCGATATGGGTGAGCCGGTCCGGATTGTGGATCTGGCCAAAGACATGATTGCCCTGTCCGGCCTGAGCTACCCGGACGATATCGACATTGAATTCACGGGGCTGCGTCCCGGCGAAAAGATGTACGAAGAACTCTTCTACGCTCACGAACAGGGTGCCCCCCGGATCCACGAAAAGATTTTCCTCGGCTCCGGCTACGCTCCCACCCCTGCCCAAATCCAGACCGACCTGCAGTCTCTGCAGTCAACACTGCGATCTTCCTCAGACCGAATTTCCAATACGCTCTGGAACATCGTCAACCGCTACGTCGCCCTGGACGATCCGCTCACCGAGCAGAGTGCCCGCAAGGCTGCTTAGAGCTGGTTTGAAAACTCCAGTTGTCTTCGCATCAATTCCGTTAAGCGAGTGTGCCACGGCTCTATGAGCCGTGAAAATATCTGCGCACCCAATACCCACCTCTCTTCGTTCCCGAGCAGATGCACAGATCCTGTCCATGACTGAAGGTCTGTTGAGGTGGCATCACGCTTTGCACGGCTCACAGAGCCGTGGCACGAAAGTCTCTGAACTCACCAGGCATCCGGCTTAACACTACAGCTATCCACCAAGGGACAAAAACACCCAAAAAAGATAACTGTTGTAGAGTTCAAAATGACCCGCAAGGAGAGTTGCCGGGTACAACGATAATTCCAATGCCTTTCCAAGCGGGTGGCTCGTGTCCATAAAGGCATCGTTGCTGACACAGAGCAGCAATACAATCCAGGGTCCGACAAACAGGTAAAAGACGACCAGAAAGAACGAGCCCCCAATCCAGCCAATCGCCACACCAAAAGAAGGCGAACTGCCATCTGATGTGGCTCGATCATGGCTGTGATTGTCTTCGTGAGAATTCATTTGTGAGTTCGTTTTCAAGTTGCCAAACGTACGGAAACCACTGGAGTTGTCTTACAGGAACATGGCAGATAACACACTACCCACACCATGATTGATTGTCTGTGCCACGGCTCTGTGAGCCGTGAAAAAGTTTCCGCTCCCATTGCTCGCTTCACTCAGGTGCCTGGAAGGTTCTCAGTTCCTGTCAATGACCGAAGTTCTGTTGCCGTGGCATCACGCTATGCAGGGCTCACAGAGCCGTGGCACGTCATGCAGCCGAACTGACAAATGTTAATGGCAACCAATCTGATTCTATCCAGCGGTTCCCTCACTGTCTCTCATTTTCCGGGATGAATGCTTGGTCCAGACTGTCAACAAGTCCCCAAACCGACTCCATTCCGATCAATTCGTCCCATCTGAAACGGTGCAGACTTGACAGTTGACCGCTTCCTGCCTTTAGTAGAGCGACCTGGGTATTTTGATTCTGCCCTGGTAAAGAAATCTTCCTGAACAAAACTCACTCTCTCGAAGCGGGAATGTGATCATGAAACATCTGCTGGCTGTTGCTCTGTTATCTTGTCTTTGCGTGGGAAAAGTCTGGGCCAAGGCTCCTTACAATCCGACCAAAGTGGTCTCGGTGGAATTGATCGTGGCCGGTCTGGAGGAGAAGCTGGAATTCCTGGGAACCATTCTGGCCAACCCCGCTCAATTTGATGAGCAGCAGGAATACGTGGTTCGAGCGGGGGGTGTGATTGCCTGCCTGGCTCAGGCGCTGAATGAACATGAAGAGCGGGGCACGGTGAAAATTGCCGGACCGGCTCTGCGGGATGCGGCACTCGAACTGCAGGATCAGGATGATCACGCCGAATGCCTGAAACTGGTCCAGACCATGCAGTCCGCATTGAAGGGGGAATCGAGCGGCGAGCATGCCCAGGAGCATCCCTGGGATGAGCTGATCAGCATGTACGACATGATGGAAGAAATGAACGAACGTAACGGCGGACTCTCCCGTTCCCTGCGTCGTCCACGCGGTAAAATTGACGAACAGCTCAACGCTTCCACCAATGCTGTCCTCTCGATTGCGATGCTGGCTGATCACAGTTATCTCGACGATGATTCCCAGACCAAGCAATGGGACGACTGGTCAATGCAGTGCCTGGAATCCATGAACTCGCTGGTTCAGGCCATCAAGGCTCAGGACAAAGACAAAGTGGCCGAAGCCTACCAGTCTGCCAACCGGGCCTGCGATCAATGTCACGAACAGCATCGTGCGGAATAGAACTGATCAAGAGTTGCCTGCTGGTGCCGGTTCAGTTGGACGAGTGGTCGCCTGGTCTGGATGAACCGGACTGCCTCTGCCGGGGACTGGGCCTGGCCGGTGGAAAGCAGGAGAGCGGCGGCAAGCAGCCCCGTACGTCCATGACCTTCTGCGCAGTGGATGTAGATGTTCCCGGAGATTTCCGTGATTTGGGAAACCCATTGCTGCAGCGTTTCCACTGGTGGGGCATAGGCATCGAGAATCTGCAGCGACCGATAGGACTTCAGCCGCAGGGCTTCTGGTTCGCTGAATTCACAGGTCAGGTCAATGACATGATCGATTCGCTCAGGCAGTTCATGGCTGAGCAGCCGGCGGCCAATGAAGAGACTCTCTGTGAGTTGGTCGAGAGCTGATTCGCGTTTGATGAACCGCATACCATGCCACACGCTCCACAAGCAGGCCAGATATGGCAAAAGCAGCAGTTGATTGGGTATGGCCAGCCGACCATGGGTAGATTTTCCAAAGACCCCCGGACCCAATTTGAAATAGGCAGCAGCGACCGCTCCAAAACTGAGCGAAGGCCACAAAGCCAGGACGGACCAGCCACCATCCCGAAACGCAACCAGAGCCAGCAATCCCGCAACCGCAGAGAAAAGAAATCCATACTTCATTGGCAGTTGGCCATGCAGACGAAGTGGTGCAGTCAGGCTCTGAAAAGACAGTTGATGCTTGCACTGAATTGCGGAGTGATTGAATGAATGCGAATTAAAGTCTCACGCCAAGCCGCCAAGACGCAAAGGACAGAATAGTGTGCATACACCAAAACACCTTTGCGACTTGGCGTGAGATTATTCGATGCTGCAAAATCGCACGTCGTAATGGGCAATTTTCCACATGCCTGCCCTGCTTTGCGATGCAGGCATGGCACCTCACTCACTGCCTATCAGTTTGATTCCGCAGAGGCGGATGAGAGTCTGGCTTCCCGGCCGCCCGGGCCCAGGGTGAACTCCACGCGGGTAGAGTCTGCGGACGGGAA
>JAGQQT010000045.1 GCA_020426065.1 Planctomycetaceae bacterium
AGCGCAGACCTCTGCACATGGTGATGGCCCGTGGAACATTGCCATCCTTTCAGGGACACTGTATTGATGGCGCCCAGACGAGACTGACCATCACCTCCGAGTGCCTCGACAGGAATCGGACCATCTGGCAACTCGGCGGGCAGATTGCCGAACAGGGAGTCAACTCCAGTCCCGAGGATCTCGTCCGGCATGCGGTCGCCGAGCTGAAAGCAACTCTCCCGTCAATTGATGTCGACAGCCTGGAGTTTGCGACGTACCGGATTGATCGTGCAGAACGAAAATCGAGGCTCGGCATGCGCCCCGACTCTCCCCAGATTCAGCGGGTCCAGAATGTGATTACTTGCTGGCCAACCAAACTGGCCTTTGCTCCCCGCGTTGCGGAAAAGATTGCCCACCTGCTCAAATCGGAACTCCAGATACCCGGAACAAATCCAGACTGGGCTCCCGCTCGACCGGCTGACTGGACCATTCCGGCAGTGGCTCAGGCTCCCTGGGAACAGGATCTCACCTGGTATAACGGCGCAGGCATGCCTCAAGAAACTCCATTGGCCAAGGCGGGATAAGCGAATCATTGCCAAACGACGGACTGGATTGAACGAACGGAATCGATGAAAGGCAACCTGATCATGCACCGCAGACCGCTGGGAACCACAGGCCTGGATGTTACTCCGATCGGATTCGGGGCATTCAAGATCGGACGAAACCAGAACACCAAATATCCCCAGGCGTACCCGCTGATGGATGAAGTGGAGGCAATCCAGCTCCTGCACGATGTCCTGGACCTGGGGATCAACCTGATCGACACCGCTCCCGCTTACGGTCTGAGTGAAGAACGCATTGGCCAGGCACTGGCGGATCGACGGCAGGAATTTGTGCTGTCGACCAAAACAGGCGAACAGTTCGAAAATGGGACCTCCACATACGATTATACTGCTCAAACGACTCGCAAGAGTATCGAGGGGAGCCTGGCGCGTCTCCAGACCGAAGTTCTGGACATTGTTTACGTTCACTCCAACGGCGAGGACGTCTGGATCCAGCAACAGACAGAAGTGGTCGAAACCCTGCATGCACTGAAGCGGTCCGGATTGATCCGGGCAATTGGCTTTTCACCCAAGTCCATTCAGGGAGCAGAGTTAGCAATGGACTGGGCTGATGTGCTGATGCTGGAGTATCACCTGGAAAACCAGGAAATGAGCGACGTCATTACACGGGCCCATGCCGCCGGAATTGGCACCGTCATCAAAAAAGGTCTGGCTTCCGGCCATCTCCCCGCTCAGCAGGCCATCCGCTTTGTCCTGGATAATCCGGGTGTCGATTCGCTGATTGTTGGAGGCAGCAAACTGCTCCATCTGGCGGAGAATTGTCGGTTAGCAGGTTTCAAGTTTCGCAATCGGGCCGCCTGATCCAATTATTCGCTCTCAATCCTGTTGGCATACAGCAAATTTTAACGAAGTTTCGCTGGATGCGAGCGGTTAAACATCGCTATAGTAGAAGGGATCGGAGAAGCCTGATCTTTTCCGTTATGGGTCCACCTCTCGCAATCTCTTCGATTTCAGGTGGATCAACACTTCTCTCACTGCTCATGTCCAGCCTGAACAGGATCGAAACTCCATGATGCGTTCCCTCTGTTCGTTGCGTCTGCCTGCAGCTCCCTTCATGGTGATCTGCCTGCTGTTTTCCGGGACTGTTTACGGTCAGAAGAAAAAGGAAGAGATTCCTGTTCCCAAGCGGCCCATCAAGATTGAGCCGGTTGACGACAGCCTGACAGCGCAGGTCAAGCGATCTGCGTTCATGATCGACCGTCTGATTGAAGACAACTACACCAAGCAGGGTGTGAAAGCAAATCCGGCAGCTTCGGATGAAGTCTTTGTCCGGCGTGCCTACCTGGACATCACCGGAACGATTCCTGACTACAAACAGGCCCGGGCTTTCATCCGTTCACGTTCTACCGACAAACGGGAACAGTTGATCGACACCCTGCTGGAAGATCCCGGTTATGCCAGCAACCTCTATAACTTCTGGGCAGACCTGCTGCGTCTCACCGACCGGGTTAATAACAACGTCCCTGGTAAGCCTTATATCCAGTGGGTGAAAGAGTGCTGCGAAAACAACAAACCGTACGATGAATTCGTCTACGAAATGCTGGCTGCCGAAGGGAAGATTTTTGACAACCCCGCAGCAGGCTACATTCAGCGGGACGCGGGCATGCCACTGGATGCGATGAACAACACGGTTCGCATCTTCCTGGGAACCCAGGTGGGCTGTGCTCAATGCCACGATCATCCTTTTGATCGCTGGAAGCAGAAAGAGTTCTACGAGATGGCTGCCTACACCTTCGGCACCGAAACTCGTGTTGCTCCCAACGACAAGAAGTTTGGTGGCAAGAACGTCATTTCCCATCTGCGTGAAGAACTCAAACGGGTTGATACCGAGTTCGATGGAGCTGGTAAATACAATCGCTTCATCATTGCCAACCTGCAGGAAGTGAGCGACGCCAAACGGACTCTCGTGCTGCCCCACGACTATCAGTACGACGATGCCAAACCCAAAACTCCAGTGAAGATGCACACCATCTTCGATCCACAACCCGTGCCTCAGCCTGGTGAAACTCCCCGGCAGACCGTCGCCCGCTGGATGACCTCAAAGGAAAATCCCCGGTTCACCAAAACCATTGTGAATCGGATGTGGAAACGGGCCTTCGGAGTCGGACTGATTGAACCGGAAGACGACATGAAAGATGACACGGTCGCTTCCAACCCGGAACTGATGGACTACCTCATTTCTGAAATGCATCGTCTGGATTTCAATCTGAAGGAATTCATGCGAATCATCTACAACACAAAAGCCTATCAGCGGGAATCGACCTTCGGAGAATACGATCCCAGCCAGCCCTATCATTTCCAGGGTCCGATCCTGCGTCGGATGAGTCCGGAACAGATCTGGGATTCCTTCATCACGCTCGCAACGCCTGATCCCAATGATTACCAGCGGGAACCGGCACAAATCGAAGACGACTTGCTGAATATCGACATGGCCTCCGTGACCGCCGAACAGATCTACGAACGGGATCAGGAACTGCGACGGGTCACCGGCTACAAGTTCCGAAACGAACGGGACAAGCTTTACAAGCACCAGGGACTCCTGCTGGTTCGTGCCAGCGAACAACCTCAACCGGTTGCACCGGGGCACTTCCTGCGGCAGTTCGGTCAGTCAGACCGGGAAAGCATTCAGGGGAACTTTGATGGCGGCTCTGTCCCTCAGGTGCTGCAGATGTTCAACGGTCCGTTGACTCACCTGCTGCTCGATTCCAAATCGAACATGTACAACGCTGTCGTGACAGCCCGGTCTCCTTCCGACCGGATTGATGTTGTTTTTCTGAGTATCCTGAATCGCTTCCCCACCAGTGAGGAACGTTCAATTGCAGAAGACGAAATCAAGGAGCATGGCCCTTCTGGATATGGAAACGTGATCTGGTCGCTGGTGAATACCCGCGAATTCATGTTCGTTCAGTAATTGAAATCAACTCATCCCCTTCGGAAGTGTTCGGAGGGGATTCCCCATACAAAACCATCCTGTTAAAGGTATTCAATATGTTTCAGACAATTCTCCGCCAGACACCGGAACATTCACGGCGCCAGTTTATGGAATATGCCGCCAAGAGCTGTCTGGGTGTGACAGCTTTTCCACTGCTGGCCCAAACTGCGTTTGGAGCTCCCGCTGCAGGGGCTGACCCTGCCGGAAAAGCAAAAAATGTCATCTACCTGTTCATGGAAGGAGCGATGACGCACCTGGACACCTTCGACCTGAAACCGGGACGACCCGTTCAGGGAGAAACGACCGGGATCGACACCAATGTCCCAGGCATGAAATTCGGAAACCTGCTGCCCGAATTGTCCAAGCATGCCGACAAAATGGCCGTCGTGCGATCCATGTATACTGAGACCGGAGACCATGAAGGTGCCCGTTATCTGATGCGTACCAGCTACAAAGCCATCAGCACTATCCGCCATCCACATCTGGGGTCCATGGCCATTCACATGATGGGTCGTCGGAACAAAATGCTTCCAGACAACGTGGTCATTAACGGGGCCGCCCGCCATCCAGCGAACGGCTATCTGGATCCGTCAACCAGTCCGTTGCCCGTCGGAGATCCACTGCGTGGCCTGGAAAATACCACGGGGCCGGATTACCTCACCGAAGATTCGTTCCGCCGTCGCATGAACCTGATTTCGAAGTTCGATCAGAATTTCCAGGGCAAATTCAAGCAGACCAAAGTGGATGCCTACAACGATTTCTACAAGCAGGCAGAGTCACTGGTTTCCAGCGACGAACTCAAGGCTTTCGATCTGGGTGAGGAATCCAAGGAAGTCCGCGAACAATACGGCATGGATCGGTTTGGACAGGGCTGTCTTCTGGCCCGCAGACTGGTTGAAAAGAATGTCCGCTTTGTGGAAGTGACCACAGGCGGCTGGGATATGCATGCCGATATTTACGATCGTCTGCCAGAACGCCTGGGAAATATCGATAAGGCGATCTCCGCTCTCTTGAGTGACCTGACAAACTCCGGGCTGATCAAGGATACGATGGTCGTATTGACCACCGAATTCGGACGAACGCCAAACATTAACCAGAACGCTGGCCGGGATCACCATCCGGCAGCCTTCTCGAGCTTCCTGGCCGGGGCAGGCATTAAAGGCGGTCAGTTCTACGGCAGCTCCGACAACGACGGCAAATACACCGATGACAATCCTGTTTCGGTGGAAGATTTCAATGCCACGATTGCCACCGCCATGGGCATGGACACCGGCAAGGAAATCAAGGCACCAAACGGCCGCCCCTTCCGCGTCGCACACGACGGGGCACCTGTCAACAAGCTGTTGTCTTAAGGCAAGCTTAACCCACATGGCTTTCATGCTGGTTATCGAGATAAAGAAAAGCACGTCGATCTTTGATCGACGTGCTTTTCTCATTTCCGTATCGAGTTGCTGGATCAGCGACCCATTCAACGCGCGGGGAACAGGTAGTGGTTGTACTGCAGAATCAGTTCATGATCGAACGCACGAACATTATCACTGATTTCATTGAGTGGCAATGAAATCGCAGTTGTCAGAGCGCCCTGACTTCCCACAAGGGTGGTGCAACCAACAGTTGCGTTCAGAACATCCACGCGGTTGTAGCCATTCCCGAAGTTGACTGGACCAGTCAGACCTGGATCCGTCACAGTAATCAGGTCTGCGTTGTTCATTGTGGTGGCATAGTGCAATTCGAAGATTGCGGCAATGTTGCGAATCATTCCGCCACCGCCACCACCCAGTCCACAACAGCCACTGTCACAGCAGCTGTCATAACCACAGCAATCGGTGCAGCCACCGCAAGGGGGGGCCATCAACCAGATGCCGGTCTGCCAGTCGAACTTCAGGATGTGCTGATCATTCAGATCACCATTCACAACGGTGGCACCGTTGGTGTAATTGAAGTCGTTCCCGTTCAGAGCGAAATCTGCCTGCATGAAGAACTGTGAAAACACGCGGTCACTGGGTCGGAACAGAGTCGCCACATAAGGAGTGAGCGACAGAGCCTGGTTTCTGACCGTAATACTGTTGGTGGCTGGAATTGTTGGATCACCAATGAATCGGGAATCCGGTCCAGTGGGAATGGTCAAACCCATACCTGTAGTAACCACAAACGAGTTGCGGCAGTCCTGAATCAGAACCCGCTTCATGATCATAGAGATGTTCCCGAATTCCATGCTGTAGCCATCAACATCATCATTGCCGACTTCGAGAGTCTGCGTGTTGTTGGGTGCACTGTAGACGGGAATCCGCAGTTCCACTGAGCTTCTACCATCGTTGAACGTCTTTTCAAATTGTGACGTATACAGATCCAGATGGGCATCTGTCAGCTCACCCGTTGAAGTCTGCATCTGGTAGGCATTGTGAAAGTGATTGTAGGTCACAGCAAAACGGTCTCGTGGCAACGGACTGTTGTTCTGTCCAATCTGCAGACGGGTACCACCAGCAGCCGGTGCATATGTAGATGGCGAATATGGCAGAATCGGTCCGAGCGGATTTCCTAAACTCACACCGAATGGTGCGGGCAGGAAGTCACCGATCATGTTCGGGGCTGCAGAAGACTGCGTGGAGGAAGCCTGAGCAGTCTGCACATTGTTGAAATTATTGGTGATCGGCTCAAACGGATCCTCATTGGTTGCCGGTGGAGTCGTCGGAACTTCCGCCGGGGTTTCGTCCCCGGGCTTGGTTTCCGCAGGAACTGGTTCCGGAGTATGCACCTCTGCTGTCGGAGGACAAACCTGCTGACAGTTCTGGGGGCATGGTTTACACGGGGGCGGGCACGTCACTTTTCTTCTCGGTGACCCCGCCATCACCGTCGCCTGTACCGCAAGCACGGACAGTATCAGAATTGTGAAACTGGACCTGGTGTTCATTCCTCCCGACTCCTTTCAGGATTCCGTCGATTTGGGCATTTGGCTTGAGTATTCGCATTCATCAAGAACGGATAAGCCGATATCGTCTGTTCATCGACGAGATTCAGAACTTCCTGCACGCTCCGGAGAATGCAAACAGAATTCCCGACTAGTTTTTCAAGCAAAACCGAACTCTATAACCCATATCCTCCATTTCCCCACTTCTCGTAATTAAACCTTTTTCACACTCTGCCCGCCAATGTCTTCCAGTCCTGCGCATTCGCACTATTTAACCCAGTTTAACCCGGCAGATCTGATCTTGAGGGGAATGGAAAAACGTCGATAAACTCTGGCGGGCAAGATGCCCATCAGAAAGATTGCGATTTCGACCGGGAAAGGGATGTCCATGTCAGGGAGCACTGCGGATCTGTTGGCCATTGAAATTGGAGCCCAGGAGAAGCCGCGCCCACTCCCCACCTGGCCTGCCTTTCAGGAGGAGCATCTGCAGGCGGTAGAAACCGTGCTGCGTTCCGGAAAAATCAATTACTGGACTGGCACCGAATGCCGTCAGTTCGAAGCCGAGTATGCCCGGTCTCTGGGAGCCAAACACGCGATTGCTCTGGCCAATGGGACTGTCGCCCTGGAACTCGCTCTGTATGCAATTGATCTTCAGCCCGGAGATGAAGTCATTGTGCCGAGCCATACGTTTGTGGCCACAGCTTCTGCTGTTCTGGCCCGGGGAGGAATCCCCGTCTTTGCGGATGTCGAAGGTACCACCCAGAATGTTTCTGCTGAAACCCTGGAACCTCTGCTGACTTCCCGAACCAGGGCCATCATTGTCGTTCACATGGGTGGTCGCCCCTGCGAAATGGATGAAATCTACGAACTGGCTCAGGCTGCGGGTGTAAAACTGATTGAAGATTGTGCGCAGGCGCATGGCGCCTGCTATCGGGACCGACCTGTCGGGACCTGCTCTGATATCTCTGCCTTCTCCTTCTGCCAGGACAAAATCATTACGACTGGTGGCGAAGGTGGCCTGGTTGTCACGAATGACGAAACTCTCTTCCGACTCGCCTGGTCCTATAAAGATCACGGCAAGAACTATGATAAAATCACCAACGGTCCCCACAACGGACTGTTCCGTCCCCTGCATGATACACCCGGTACGAACTGGCGATTGACGGAAATGCAGGCCGCCCTTGGAAGAGTCAGCCTGGCTCTGCTTCCCGAATGGGTGGAAACGCGGCGGGCTCATGCTGAGACCTATAAATCCTCACTCCTCGACCATCCGGCAATTGAGATTGCCTCGGTACCATCCCATCTGCATCACAGCTATTACAAGTTTTATTGCACAATCGTGCCGGACAGACTGCATGATGGCTGGTCACGGGATCTGGTGCTCCAGGCATTACAGGCCGAAGGTGTTCCCTGCGGGAGTGGCAGTTGTGCAGAAATCTATACCGAAAAGATGTTCCAGACATTGCACCTGGCTCCACGAGTCCGCCTCCCCTCTGCCCAACATTTTGGAGAGCGTAGTCTGATGTTCCTGACTCATCCAACGCTGAAGACCTCCGATGTCATCTGGATGACTGAGAAAATCCAGCAGGTCCTGAATGTGGCAACGAGCCGGGCACCTCAGAGAATGGCCAGAGAAGTTCGGGCAGCTTGAGCGGCCTGAGGTCGATCACTGATTACGAAACATATACAAGACGGATTTCCCCATGTCGGACATGATTACTCACTGGCGAACTCTCTTTGAAAGCTGGCCGGAATCGATTCCCCGCAAAGGCCTGGTTGTCAATAAAATGGGAGAGTCGATGCAGTTCTGCAATTTTATGATCTCGGGCGGGATCCTGCTGATGGATCGCGAGACTCCGGATGGTCAGGGAGCCCGAAAAATCATGATTGGATATGATCAGATCATGAGCGTGAAAATCACCGCTCCGATTGACCTGGCCCGCTTTTCAGTAATGGGTTTTCAGGCTCCCTGATTTCCCTTCACTCGGACTTTTCGGTAGCGGAATTCTGAATCGCTCCCGAGCAACTCGAACCGGCACCGGCAGTACAGCCAAAACAATGGCGTCCCGTGGCAATGGATCGCTTCGCCAGTAACGGCAGATCAGCAACGGTCAGCTCAAGCACATTGCGGGCCTGGGGGAGGGTTAAGCCCAGTTCCAGCATCTGGTTGAAATCGCAATCATAAAGATTTCCCTGCCAGTCAACGGAAAGCATGGAGCGGCACATCAACCCTTCCAGTGTTGCAGGGTTAAATGCACTCACCAGCTTCTGCAGATATTCTTCGAACCGCTGCTGCTGGAGCAAATCCTGAAGAAAACGGCTGATCGGCAAATTGGTGATCGTGAACAACTGCGTAAATTCGATCCCATACCGGGAGCGGAGCTGTTCACGGTAATCCTGTTCCAACTTTACCTCATCCGGAGGCAAAGAGGGCCCCAGCGGGTTGTATACCAGAGTCAACTTGAGATGACCTCCAGGTTTCCCATACCCCATTTCATTGAGTCGTCGCAAAGCAGCCAAAGAGCGTTCAAAGACCCGATCCCCTCTCTGGCGATTGACATTTTCCTCCAGATAACAGGGAAGTGAAGCCACAATCTCCACCTGGTGTTCGGCCAGAAACTCCGGCAGGTCCTCATATCCATTCGCGACGAGAATGGTGAGGTTGCAACGGTCGATGATCCGCTTCTGCAAATGGCTGGCCTGCTCAACCAGCCCGCGAAACTGCGGATTCATCTCCGGAGCCCCGCCCGTGATGTCGAGCGTGGTAAAGGGACCGGCTGCCAGCGTCCGGAGACAGGCCTGGGCGACTTCTGCTGACATCGATTCCCGACGGTCTGGCCCGGCATCCACATGACAGTGGCGGCAGGTCTGGTTACAGAGTTTTCCCAGGTTCACCTGCAAGACTTCCAAACCTGCAGCGTGCAGGCCTTGCACCCCCTGGCTGCTGAGAACTTCCTCAAAGTGCGGCACAGGCAGTTCAGATTCCAGAATTTCAACCTGGCGGGCAGCCGATGCCAGCTCGCTTCCCTGTCTGAGGAGTGTCAATTCCATCGGCAAGTTTTCCAGTCGGGTCAGTCTTCGAGTATTACCAAATACCCGAGTATCATAGAAGGAATGCCCCCACATTCGTAGCGGTGGCAACCAGGGTGTCAGCATTCTTTCCACTCCGGACAACATCGATCCATTGCATCTTCCGAATGAACCAAGCAAACTGACTGTGCGATCATTCGGCAATATCTGACAGGATCTGTTACAGAAAGCCCTCTTCATGTCATTCCCCTTGAATCGTCGTCAATTCCTGGCTGGCAGTGCCGCCTTCACGACAGCATCACTCATCCGACGCCCCATCCTTTCCGCTCGCGATGCAACGGGACGTCTGAATGTGGCTTTCATCGGAACCGGGAATCAGGGGATGGGGATGCTGACCCGATTCCTGCAGTGGGACCTGGGAGATGTGGTTGCCGTCTGTGATGTCAATCAGGGAAGTTATGGATACCGCGAAGAAGATCACTTTTACGGGCGGGAACCAGCTGCTCAACTCGTGAATGAGACCGTTGCAAAACAGAAAAATCGAGGCAACTGGAAAGGGTGCGATTCCTATCGGGATTTCCGCGAGGTCCTGGCCCGTCCAGATATTGATGCGGTATTTGTGATCGTACCTGATCACTGGCACTCTGAGATCACGATTCGTGCCGCTCGTGCCGGCAAGCATGTCTACTGTGAAAAACCACTTTCACTGACCGTTGAAGAAGGACGGAGAATGGTGGATGTGGTGCGGGAAACGGGAATTGTCTGTCAGACCGGCAGCCAGGAGCGGAGTCGGCCCGCCAGCCAGCTCGTCTGTGAAGCTGTGAAAGCGGGTGCGATTGGCAAGGTCCATACCGTGAAGACAGTAGTGGGGTTCAACAACAAAATCGGTCCAGGGCCGGGCTGGAGTCCGCAACCCGTGCCCGATACGTTCGATTACCAGATGTGGCTCGGACCGGCTCCCTACCAGCCTTATCATCAGGATCGCTGCCTGTATCGATTCCGCTTTCATTACGATTATTCAGGTGGCCAGATTACAAACTTCGGTGCCCATTCCTGCGACATGGCTCAATGGGGACTAAACCGGGACAAGAGCGGCCCCGTGGAAATCGTCTGCAACAAGGCCGAATTCCTGCCGGAAGGCAGCCTGTTCAACACGGCCACCGTGACAGATTATACCTGCAAATATGACGACGGCGTTCAACTGCAGTGTATCTCCAGTGAACCGAAAGTCGAAACTCGATTTGAAGGGAGCGACGGCTGGATCAAGGTTGGTTATGGCGGTGTGGATGCCTCACGTCCGGAATTGATCAAAGGGTTCCCCGGTTTCCGGGAAGCCAAAGGGGAGATTGATGCTCACTCCCTGCACATGAAAAACTTTGTGGAAGCGATTGCCGGTAAAGCAACTTTGCATGCCCCCGTGGAGATTGGACATGCCTCGGCCAATCTTTGTCATATGGCCAATGCGGCGATCCGTTCCTTCCCCAAACTGGGTTCACAGGTGCTCCGCTGGGATCTGGATCAGGAACGGTTTGTCGACAACGACAGTGCCAATCAGTATCTGTCACGGACACCCCGTAACTGGGAAACGTAAGGGAACACCAGGGATGCCATCAGGAAACCGGACGCAAGCCAGGTGAGGCGATCAGGCAGTTCAATTCGGAACCATCCAGCCAGACCCAGTCGCAATTTTCACAGGAATCGATAATTGCGTTCCCCGGACCATAATAGGGATAACATTCCATCACCTGATGGCAATCCGGACAGATGCAGCGTTCCTTCAATTCCTCTGGTTGAAATGGCTTTGGTTTCATTTCCCGGCCATGGAAATCGGCTCGCCTTGTTCTGATCAGGGTGCCGAAATCTCCGTGGGAAATAAGAATTCCCTGGCAGACCTTACAGAACTTGATCGGGGCTCCATCCAGAACACCTGCCCAGAATTCTGATTCACAACGTGGGCAGGATTCCCCTTCGAGCGGATAAACTGGCTCCAGCCCATCCACTGGTACCATCCGACTTAAGTCCACATTCCGATGGGTACAGTGAGGACAGACGATCGGCAGATCGCTGAACTCAGCTTTCAACGAGGCTCCACAGGATTGGCAAAACATGATGCACTCCGAATTGGGACATGGTTATCTCAAATCTAGTACACCTGATTGCGGGAAAGCAGTTTAACTCCTCGCAGCCATAAATTCTGGAGCGGTTTCTTCATCACAATCATTAAATTGTGAATCAGATTATTAATCAGGATTCCAGAGCCCCCGGCTAAGCTCAGGAAACCAGTTTCTGGAATCGGCGAACGGCCTCTTCGATATTGGCCCGGCTGTTGAACGCTGAAAGGCGGAAGTAGCCCTCACCAGAAGCTCCAAAACCACTGCCTGGCGTTCCTACCAGGTGAGCTTTGGCCAGCAGTTCATCAAAGAACTCCCAGCTGGTATAGGTGCCGGGTGTTTTCAGCCAGACATAAGGGGCATTTACACCACCATAAACTGAAATGCCAGCCGCCTGCAGTCCTTCCCGAATCAGACGGGCGTTTTCGAGATAAAATGAAACCAGCTCACCAATCTGCTGCTGACCTTCCGGAGAATAAACTGCCTCTGCCCCACGTTGAATGATGTAGGACACTCCATTGAACTTGGTGCAGTGTCTTCGATTCCAAAGCTGATGCAGGGAAACGTCTTTTCCGGAACGTGTCTTTGCCTGCAGCGTTTTCGGCACAACGGTGTAGGCACAGCGGGTCCCGGTAAAGCCTGCGTTCTTGCTGAAGCTGCGGAATTCAATCGCCACATCCCGGGCACCGGGAATCTCATAAATGCTGTGTGGGATTTTGGGATCGGTAATGAAGGCCTCGTAGGCAGCATCAAACAGGATGATTGCCTGATTTTCCCTGGCGTAGTTAACCCATTTGGTAAGGACTTCCCGGCTGGCCACCACACCGGTCGGATTGTTGGGATAGCACAGGTAGATCAGATCGACCGGTTCATCGGGTAATTCAGGAATGAAGTTGTTTTCTGCGGTCACAGGCAGATAAACCAGCCCCTGATACCGCCCTTCACTGTCGGCAGATCCGGTATGCCCTGCCATGACGTTCGTGTCGACATAAACCGGGTAAACCGGATCGAGTACGGCGATGCGGTTATCATGACCGAAGATATCCAGAATGTTGCCGGTATCACACTTGCTGCCATCCGAAACAAAGATTTCTCCCGCACTAACTTCGGCATTCCGACTCTGGAAATCGTGCTGGGCAATTTTCTCGCGCAGAAAATCATAACCCTGCTCCGGCCCGTAACCTCGAAATGTCTCGCGACTGGCCATTTCATCGGTTGCGGCATGCATGGCCGCAATGATGGCTGGAGGGAGCGGTTCGGTGACATCACCAATCCCGAGACGAATGATTTTGGCACTCGGGTTTTCCTTGGCGAACGTCGAAACACGCCGGCCAATTTCCGGGAACAGGTAGCCCGCTTTCAATTTCAGAAAGTTTTCATTGAGACTGACCATATTCACCCTCTCGATTCAGAACAGTGAGCTTGCCTACCTTCAAGGCAGGAGTCGTGATGAAATCTATTTTCCGGGAATGACCAGAGGACAATGAACCGGGACAACAGGTTCACTGAAATGAAACCGGTTCCGACACGACAACTCCGGACAGTTTGAGCCGTCCGGAGTTTCAGGTCGTGGTTCACAGGTTCATCTTACTCGGAGTCGGGAACAATGCCTTCCAGACCACCACCACCGGCTCCATCCAGGGAACTTGGTGCTGGCGAGGACGATCCTGCAGCTTGAGGATCTCCCGTCATCTGGTTCAGCATGTCCATGCGGGCAGCCAGGATTCGTTCCTTCTCTTCCTGCAGTTCCTGCAGGGCTTCCGGCTTGATACGTACTTCCGACTGCTGATGCATGTGGAACCCGGTTCCGGCTGGAATCAGGTGCCCCAGGATGACGTTTTCTTTCAAACCAACCAGGAAGTCCCGTTTGCCGGCCAGGGCAGCTTCTGTCAGAACCTTCGTGGTTTCCTGGAAGCTGGCTGCCGAGATGAAGCTCTCGGACTGCACGGCGGCCTTGGTAATTCCCAGCAGCTGAGTGCTGCCTACTGGCGGGCGTGGTGCCTTGAAATCAGCGGCCGCTCCACCATCAGCTTCGACAGCAGCGTTCACCTCATCCAGTTCGGACTTGATAACCACATCCCCTTCTTCGTATTCCGTATCTCCCGGATTGGAGATCCGCACGCTTTCCTGCAGACGCTCAATCGATTTACGGAATTCGATTTTATCCACCAGGCTGCCTGGCAGCAGATCGGTATCCCCCACATCATCCACTTTCAATT
>JAGQQT010000460.1 GCA_020426065.1 Planctomycetaceae bacterium
CTGAGAACGGAACAGGTCCCCAGTCATGCCAGAAAACCGGGTGAGAGGAGTTTCCAGCAGCAGAGTCAGAATCCCATACCGGTTCAAAAAGGAGAACTTCTCGGAGTCGTCGTTCCATCAGGCCCGCTCGAACTGCTGATCGAAATCCCACCGTCCAGTCAGACATTTGTCAAAACGGGATTGAGCATTTCCTGTTTTCCACCGGAACTGGGAGGCTGGTCTCTGGAGGCAATCATCGCTGAACTGGCCCCTGCTCCGGTGAACCTCGTTCAAGCAGGCAAAACGTCTCTGGAATATCGCCAGCTGAGTTCGTTACAAAAGTCATTCTCCCCCAACCCTCAACGGGCACTGATTGCATTGGGAGTACTCTCATCTCAAGAAATGCCCCCACTGACTGCTTATCAGATCTGCCCTGTCTCCATCGCCGCCGAGCCACTCTCTCTGGCCGGCAGGGTAATGCATTTCTGGCAAACACAATTTTCCGGGAACAGCCTCAGTGCTACGCCATAACATCTCATTAAATGTGAGTTAACCCGTACATCATTGAGCATTTATTCTGCATGGGGCGAACCACTGGTCAGTCGGGCGGGAATTCCTCATACTGTGGGTGCGAAATCAACAACAATCCTCAACGACAACCCCGCGACAGTCCAGAATCCCACACTTTCCTTATGCAACTTCGACTGACCAACCTGGAACTCCCTGTTCTTGAAAGTGAATCTTCTCTGGAAGAACTGATCTGCCAGAGACTGGGAATGCCGCAGGCAGAGCTGATTTCCTGGCGTATCCTGCGGAAAAGTCTGGATGCCCGTCAGCGATTTGGCCTCAATTTTGTTTATTCCGTCGCGGTTGATGTTCAGGAACCCGAAACCTCAACCCGCTGGCAGGATGCGCCGGGGATTGATCATTACGTCGAACCTGACTTTGATGATCCGACTCCTGGTCCCAGCCCGCTGGAAGAACGTCCGGTCATTGTGGGGAGTGGTCCAGCGGGATTGCTGGCGGGCTACTATCTTGCTCTCAAGGGTTACCAGCCACTCATTATTGAGCGCGGCCAGCCGGTCAAATCACGTGTTTCGGCTGTGCGGGCGTTTGATCGCGGTGGAGAGTTTGAAGGGGAAAACAACTATCTGTTTGGCGAAGGGGGAGCAGGCTGTTTCAGTGATGGGAAATTGACCTGCCGCATGTCCGGACCAGATGTCGATTGGGTCCTGCGGGCATTTGTCACGTGCGGTGGACGGGAATCGATCACTTACGAACAACGCCCGCACCTGGGCAGCAATCGGCTCCCGATGATCTGCCGCAATTTCCGTCGCAAAATCGAAGAGTTGGGTGGTGAATATCGATTTGACTGTCGGCTGGAAAACCTCAGGATGCAGGATGACCAGCTCATCGGAATCGAAACCTCCTCGGGATTCATTCCCACACGTCATCTGATTCTGGGAATTGGACACAGTGCCCGCGACACTTATGAAATGTTATACAAAACGGGTGTGCCCATCCTGCAGAAAGCCTTCCAGATGGGTTTGAGGATTGAGCAGCCCCAGGAAAACATTAACCAGTTCAAGTATGGTCTGCCGGAATACGAGCAGAAACTGGGAGCGGCAGATTACACGATGGTCGCCAAAGGCAACCGGGATCTCTATTCCTTCTGCATGTGTGCAGGCGGATTTGTGATTCCATCCATTTCCGAACCAAACATGTTCTGTACGAACGGAATGAGTCGATCCCGGCACGATACTCCTTATGCCAACAGCGGCATGATGATCACGCTCGAACCAAGGGACTTCGGCAGTCCTCATCCCCTGGCGGGCATGGAGTTACAGCGACAATACGAACGCATTGCATTTCAGATTGGACGAGGTGATTACCTCTGCCCCATTCAGCGGGCGGATTCCTTTCTGGCGGGGAAAACTGACGCAACTCCGCCACCCTCTTCCTATGAACGGGGAGTCGTCGCTGCAAATCTGTATGAAGTGCTCCCACCAGCGGCGCAGCAGGCTATGAGAACCGGATTACCTGCGATGGACCAGCGGTGGAAAGGCCAGTTCCTCAAAGAGGCCACACTGGTCGGTCCAGAAATGCGTGGCAGTGCTCCGGTTCGCATCGACCGGGAATTGAATACCCGTCAGGCACCCGGATTTCAGGGCTTGTATCCTGTGGGAGAAGGGGCTGGATATGCCGGTGGCATTGTGACCGCTGCAGTGGACGGTTTGCGTTCCGCTCGGGAGCTGGTCAGACAATACGCTCCTTTCCGGGGAAATTGATTCATTTAGTACCTTGTTCCTGAACGCGATCGCGATAACAATGGAGGAATATTTCCTGATATTTCTGTGAGTTATCCCCCGGTTTGTACCATGTCCAATTCCAGCATCTGGGTCTGGCCTTTTGAGCTGATTGAAAAAATCGGCGAAGGGGGCATGGGGGTCGTCTATAAAGCACGCTACGTTAAAGATGACCGGATGTTTGCGGTCAAGCTGATTCCCAAGGAAATCTCCAATCCAACCCTGCTGGCCCGTTTTGAACGGGAAATTGCTGTCCTGAAATCTCTTCGGCATCCGAACATTGTCCGAGCCTTTGGCGGCGTTTGTGAAGACAAGCAGCGATTTTACGCCATGGAGCTCGTGGAAGGGGGAACCCTCTGGGACAAGATTCGCAGTGCTGGATATCTGGAATGGCAGAAAGTGACCGATTACGGTCAACAGATGTGTGCTGCTCTGGCTTATGCTCATGGCAAGAAAATTGTGCACCGTGACATCAAGCCGAACAACTTCCTCATTAACCGGGCAGGACAGGTCAAACTGAGTGACTTCGGCCTGGTGAGCGTGATGTCGGAAGCGCGACTGACTGCTGATGGCCGGACGATGGGAACCATTCAATACATGTCCCCCGAGCAGATTCGAGGGAAACCCCCACTCAATCATGCCAGCGACCTGTATTCTCTGGGCTGTGTCTTTTACGAAATGCTGACTGGCCATCCGCCGTTCGATTACGATAATCCCGGCCAGACTCTCCACGCTCATCTCAACGAAAAACCCAAACCGATTTCGGAATTCAATCGGGAGTGTCCTGCACAGCTCGAACGGCTGGTTCATCAGCTGCTTGAAAAGAAAATCGAAGATCGTCCCGCTTCAGCAGTGGAAGTGGCCGAGCGATTATCTAAGATTCGAATTTCTCCTCACCTGATTGAGACAACCGTTGCGGCCACTTCAGGTACGAAACTGGGATCACAGGCTCCGCCCCGATCGGAATCGAATCAGAAACATGATTCCCTGATCAAGGCCGCTGAGCGTTCATTTGGACTGTTCTGGATTGCAGTCTGTGCTTCGTTCCTGATCTGGTCGGCCGTTTCCGTTGTAGGCTTTTTTCAGGCGGATCCTGGCGTCGACCTCTGGGTTCAAACCATGTATGAGCATCCCGATGAACATGTTCGGGCTGCAGCAGCAACCAACCTGGCGAAGCTGTCTTCCCGGTATCAGTATCTGGATGATGAGCTGATGAAAGTCATTGAGGATGAAAACGCTGCAGTGGAAGTCAGGGTAAACGCCATCATGGGTCTGGGAGAAAATGGCAAAGATATCAGCCGCTATCAGACCCGGTTGATTAAGGTCGCCAAGGTTGGCAGCGATGAACGAGTCCGCTCCGCTGCTTCGCGGCTGATTACCAATTTCAGGTAACCTGCAGTTTTCCAATCCACTGAACTACTGCGAAGGCGAACTGTCCTGTTTCCATTCGGTCCGTATCTGCTCTACCTGAGCCCGGCCCTGAATGACAACGCCCCGCTGCTGGTGATAAATCAGACAGTCTTCCAGAACATGCTGCTTTCCGGTAAAGAAAAATCC
>JAGQQT010000461.1 GCA_020426065.1 Planctomycetaceae bacterium
CCGTTTCCCCAGAGGAGGAACGGCAGCGGGTCCTTCCTGTAGTGAAAGCACTGGCAGGCAAAGTTGAAGTTCCACTCTCAATTGATACCACCAAAGCCTCTGTTGCAGCAGCCTGCCTGGAAGCAGGAGCGGAAATCATCAATGACATTTCCGGGCTGACATTCGATCCAGACATGCCTGCGGTCTGCCGGGATCATGCTGCTGGTATCGTCTGCATGCACATTCAGGGTACGCCCCAGACCATGCAGCAGAATCCCCACTATCAGAATTGCGTACGGGAAATCTGGGAATGGCTGACCGCTCGCCTGCAGGCTCTCCAGGAAACTGGCATCCCTCCTGAACGGATTGTGCTGGATCCGGGAATCGGATTTGGAAAAACGGCTGAGCATAATCTGCAACTGCTCAGCTCGATCACTCAGATTCGGGAACTGGGACGTCCGGTTCTGATCGGCCATTCCCGCAAGCGATTCCTCAAACATGTCCTCGGCCGGGATGTGGAAGAACGCAATGCCGGGACGATTGGTGTCTCGATTGCCCTGGCCGAACAGGGAGTGGATCTGCTGCGGATTCATGATGTCGCCGCCGCACGCGATGCCCTGCTCGCCTGGAAGACGGTTCGAGAATGGCCTGACCGCTAAACCGAACATTCTCAAACATCGGTAATCTGGAAATGCCGCTCCTCCAGGGTTTTACCCCGCCTTTGACTTCAATACCTTCAGAGAAACGGTTCCTGGGGTGGCCCAGAAGAATTCTGGGCGGACAGAGTCCGTTCAAGGCTGGCAGGAAACGTTCGAAAACAAAGCTACATCTGATTACTGCACGCGAATTAAAAAGAATTTCAAGGCAATCAGGATCGCTCGTTTATACCGCAGCCTGAAACGGCTTCGCCGCCCGGATTACATCCGGGCCACCCAGTGCTACAGGTCAGGCAATTCAATCCCTAAAGGACAGAAGTCATGGCAGCACAGATCCAGCTGAGTATCATCACCGCAACCTGGCAACGTCCCAAGTCGCTGGCGGGACTGCTGGCTAGTGTCTCACGGCAATCGCTGGGGAATCTGAAGATCGAACACATCGTGGTTTCCGATGGCCCGGATGCGGTGACGTCCGCCCTGCTGAACCAGTCGGCCACACGTTATCTGGAGCTGGAATCCAACCAGGGCAACTTCGGAGCAGCGGCGAAAGATCTCGGGATTCGAGCGGCAAAGGGAGAGTATGTCTGTTTCTGGGATGATGACAATCTCTATGAACCTCATGCGGCATCCGCTCTGTTCAGCGCAGCATCTGGATTCGATCTGGGAATTGTGCAGGCGGAGCACTGGTCTGTCACCCGGAAGAGGTATGTCACCATTCCTGCGGGCTGGGACGGTACCGTCAAGCCGGGTCAGATTGATACGATGTGCCTGTGCGTGAGAAAATCAGTGGCCGAGAAGTCTGCATGGCATCAACCACCGCAGGGACGGGGGACCGATCATCGCTGGCTGAGCCGACTGCTGGAGCATCAGCCCACAGTTCATTTTGTCCCCGTCACGATCGGCAAACACCTGACTTTTTAGAATGGAACTGATCAAGCTGCTTTGGAGATCGTCTCGTATTGGGAAACGGAAGTTAACTCCGTATGCTTTTCGGGATGCACACGACGGTCAACGTATTCTTCGAGTTCATTCATCGCCTGCTGAACCCGTCGGACTTCCTCTCGCAACTGTTCACGATTCAATCCGGAGGGAATCGTGATTGGTGCACCGGCATGAATTTCCACCGTTGTGAACGGCTTGGGAATCAGCATATCAGTCCACTTGCCCTGAATCCGCCAGTAGCGTTTGCAGCGAGCGGAAATAGGGACGATTCGTCTCCCCGACTGAGATGCCAGGAAAACGATCCCCTCTTTCATTTCGTGCCGTGGTCCGCGCGGGCCATCCGGAGTGATCGAAACGTGATACTCGCTGGCCGCGTCCAGGCATTGCCTGGCAGCTTGCGAACCGCCCCGTTTACTGGAACCGCGGATGGGTGTCAGTCCCACCATCTTCATGACATCAGCCAGATAACTGCCATCCTGATGCCGACTGACCAGTCCGGCCATGTGTTCCGGCTTTCCGCAGAAGATGGCCATCAGCAGGATGTCGTGCCAGATGGAATAGAGAAAACGTTCATCATTCCCGCTGAAATACCCACGATAGGGTGAAGTACCCGGCACAGTCTCCACCATGCGGATTTTGCAGGAACCATAAATGGCACGCAGGATAACCACCAGGAATGTGGCAACCATTCGTGTGAGAAAAGGACTCTGGATTTTCACGGAAAAGACCTCCCTGTTTTCGGTTCAAAATCCGCGCGGAATCCTAATAAATTCCTCCCAATCGACCAAGATCTGTTTTCCACTCCAGCACCTGTTCAACATTGACCTTGCCCGACAAATTTGTCACCCTTGATGTGTTGGCAACATCCAGAAAGCTGTACCGTTCGCAAATTTGGGGAGCATGTGAATGCCACCACGCTCGTATCCAGCGGGTTCCAGACGATTTTCCAGAAGAAGCCTGCTGCAGATTGGCGTTGCAGCCGGGTTGCCGCTCAATCTGGCGAACATTCTGCAGGCCGAATCCACGCTCTCCCAAACTGGTCGCCCCAAATCTCTGATCATCATTCACCTGGATGGCGGGCCTTCTCAATACGAAACGATTGATCCCAAACCGCTCGCTCCGCACGAAATCCGGGGTCCTTTTTCTCCAATCGAAACCTCGGTCCCCGGTATTCAGGTCAGCGAGTTGATGCCACGGCTGGCAGCCCGGGCGGAGAAGTTTGCCCTGATCCGCAGCCTGACTGACTCCACCGGACGGCACGATGCCTTTCAATGTCAGAGTGGATATTCGATCAAGGATCTGGCCTCGATGGGAGGTCGCCCCGCACTCGGTTGTGCGGTCAGTTATCTGCTGGGCAAATCGACTGACCGCGTCCCCTGCTTTATCGATATGATGCAGGGTCGACCGCTGGTTCGCGACAGTGCCCGTCCCGGTTTTCTCGGCCCCGCCAGTCAGCCTTTCCGGCCAGATATGGATTCAATGTTCCAGCGGGAACTGGAAAACGGCATGAAGGGAGAACTGCAGCGACTGGGGTCCGATCACAAAACCTCGCTCACGCTCAACGATTCCCTCACGGCATCACGCATGGATGATCGCCTGAGCTTTCTGCAGCAGATCGATCAGGTCCGCCGCGAGATTGATCATTCCGGCATGATGAATGCCATGGACCAGTTCCAGCAGCAGGCGGTCAGCATTCTGACTTCCGGAGAGATGGCTGCCGCACTCGATCTGTCTCAGGAAGATCCGGCAATCCTGGAGCGTTATACCCTCAATGAATTCCGTTCCGGTGAGCAGTTTTTCACGAGTGAGACTTCAGACTCGACCAGAAAGTTTCTGATGGCGCGCCGACTCATTGAAGCGGGAGTTCGGGTGGTCAGCCTTTCGATCAGTGACTTTGACACGCACTCCCGCAACTTTCCCCGCATGCAGAATCTGATGCCGATTGTTGATTTCGGACTGACGACCCTGGTCGATGATCTGGAAGAACGGGGCATGCTGCAGGATGTGACCATCCTGGCCTGGGGAGAATTCGGAAGGACTCCACGAGTCAACTCCAATGGAGGCCGCGATCACTGGCCCAAGCTGGGTCCGGCAATTCTCGCGGGGGGTGGGCTGAAGACCGGACAGGTCATCGGAGCATCAGATCGTCTCGGCGGAGCCGTTGCTGACAGGCCGGTCACTTACAAGGATGTGTTTGCCACCCGCTATCATCAGATGGGGCTCGGCCCGTTCCAGATCACGATTG
>JAGQQT010000462.1 GCA_020426065.1 Planctomycetaceae bacterium
CTCAAAATGAAAAGCAAGTTTGCGTTTAGTGTACGCACTCATCGTTTCGAAGTCACTTGCAATCATGATTCAGGGCGATGCTTCACCTGCTTGCACCAACCCAAGCCGTTCCCCAGGGCCATGCGCTTTGCTTCTGACCCTTGCCAATCCGCGCTGATTTTGCTGGCGTCTACAACAACCAAATCAGGATTCGCTCAGACCGTATTCTTCGATTTTCTTGTGCAGAGTATTGCGGTTGATGCCAAGCTTGGCAGCGGTGCGGGTCTGGACTCCCTGGCAATACTTCATTGTCTGTGAAATCAGCTGACGTTCAACCATTGAAACAACCTGCTGGTAAAGATCGGTTGTCTCACCGGTTGCTTCGGCCAGTCCGGAGTTGATCAGTTCTTCACAGATCGTTTCCATGTTGCGGGACTTGCTGATTCCCAGGCGAATCGGAGCGAGCCCTCGCACATGAGGCGGCAGCAATTCCGGCGTGAACTGATCAGAATCGGCCATCACCACCGCACGCTCGATATAGTTTTCCAGCTCTCGCACGTTCCCGGGCCAGGCATAGGTTCGCATCAAATCGAGCGTTTCCGTCTGCAGATGTAATGGATCCCGTTCATTCTCCTCCGCATACTTTTGAATGAAGTGGTTCGACAACAGCGGCAAATCATCCGCTCGCTCACGCAGCGGGGGCAGAAAAATCGGCAGTACGTTCAAACGGTAGTAGAGGTCTTCCCGGAACTTCCCCTGCTCCACTTCCTGCAGCAGTTCCCGGTTAGTCGCGGCTACAATTCGAGTGTCCACGGAAATCGTCCGGGTGTCCCCGACCCGTTCAAACTCCTGCTCCTGCAGCACCCGCAGCAGTTTGACCTGCAGCGGAAAACTCATCGAGTTGATTTCATCAAGAAACAGCGTGCCACCGTGAGCCGCTTCAAAACGCCCGGTGCGGTTTTCAAATGCGCTCGTGAAGGCCCCTTTGACGTGACCAAACAACTCACTTTCCAGCAGACTTTCACTCAATGCGCCACAATTGACCCGCACATAGGGGCCGGAGTGACGGGGGCTCAGTTCATGAATGGCCCGGGCAATCAACTCCTTACCGGTTCCGGTTTCCCCCAGCAAAAGAACCGTGGCCGAGGATCGAGCGACGCGTTGCGTCGTCGCACTGACTTCCTGAATCGGCCCGCTCTCGCCGATAAATGTTTTCAAAGCTGAAGAGTGAGCGTCGGCCATGCTGGGATCTTTTCCTGATCGTTCAAAATTCAATTCGTATTGCCTTGGGTCGAGATCCTCTCGGCAATCAGCTAAAATGGCATGCTAGAGGATCCCTGCTGAATAATACTGAGCAGATTGCGAGCAAGACAGGCATAAACCTTGGTTCTCCGCGAATTTCATGGAGATAAACGCAGGCAGTAACGTTTCTTAATGTAAGATTAACCAAAAGAACGCCCAGAAAGTAAGCACGCAGCGCAATTACAAGGCACACCTGCCCTGCCACTGACCATGTCCGCAGTATTCGTTCACCGATGGTCCTGATTCGCTGGTGTTTGAGTACAAGAATCAGTGCCGGACTCTTATCATGACGTTTTCTGGCACTATATTGCGACGGTATCAAATCGGGTTGAGAGGCTCTGATGGCTAAAAAAGTTCTGGTGATTGGTCAGGGTGGACGTGAGCATGCCCTGGCCTGGAAGCTCTCGCAGTCCCCACAGGTCTCGCAGGTCTTTTGTGCCCCCGGAAACGCGGGAACCGAACTCGTCGCCAGGAACGTCCCCATCTCGGAAACTGATATTCAGGGACTCGTCCAGTTTGCCAAAAAAGAGAACATCGACTTGACGGTTCCCGGCCCGGAAGTCTCCCTGGTGGCGGGTGTTGTCGATGCTTTTCAAAAAGCTGGTCTCGTAATTTTCGGCCCATCGCAAGCTGCCGCTCAACTGGAAGGGAGCAAAGCGTTTGCCAAAGAGGTGATGCGGTCAGCGAAAGTTCCCACTGCGGACTATGAAACCTTCGACAATCTCAAAACTGCAGAGCAATACATTTTTGAACGGTGTGGCGGGGGACGATTTGCCTCCAGCCAGCGACCTCTGGAAGTAACGGATGGCGGTGGGGAGCTGGTCCGCAAGACAAACCCTGCCTGGGAACAATCTGTTGTTCTGAAAGCAGATGGTCTGGCGGCCGGGAAAGGAGTACGGGTTTGCCACAGCGCCCCAGAAGCTCTCGCATTTGCCCGCGAATGTTTTGCGGAACAGAAATTTGGAATTGCCGGCCAGCGTGTACTGATCGAGGAATGCCTGATCGGTCAGGAAGCCAGCATCCTGGCACTGGTTGACGGCAAGACGATTATTCCGCTCGAAGCCAGCCAGGATCACAAAGCAGCCTATGATGACGACCAGGGGCCAAACACCGGGGGAATGGGTGCTTACAGTCCGACTCCGGTCATCAACGATGAAATGATGGCCCAGATCACTCAGACCATTCTTATTCCAACCGTACATGAAATGAAGCGGAAAGGCTGCCGGTTTTCCGGCGTGCTGTATGCCGGCCTGATGCTGACCCGTCAGGGCCCCAAGGTTCTGGAATTCAATGTCCGCTTTGGAGACCCCGAAACGCAACCGGTCCTGATGCGACTGAAGAGCGATCTTTATTCACTGCTGCACGCAGCCGCGACGGGCCATCTCAATGAAGTTCCCGATCTGGAGTGGGATCCCCGCCCGGCAGTCTGCGTCGTGATGGCTTCCCAGGGGTATCCCGGTGATTACCAGAAAGGGCATCCAATCCGAGGACTGGAAGCGGAAAACGATCTTCCTGATACCTACGTGTTTCACGCCGGCACGAGCCGAGACGGCACAAATGTTGTCAACTCTGGTGGACGCGTCCTGGGTGTCACAGCTCTGGGAGATAACCTGGATCTGGCCAAACTGGCCGCTTATGAACGTGTTCGTAAAATCCGCTGGGAAGGCGCCTGGTGCCGTAAAGATATTTCCGACAAAGCCAGAAACTACACCACACCCACTCCTGAATGAGTTGCTGCTGAGGCGGACTCCTGATGCATATTGCTTTTGTCACCGCTGGCGGAGCAGGCATGTTTTGCGGCTCCTGCATGCAGGACAATGCCCTGGCCAAAGCCCTGATCCGCTGTGGAGCGGAAGTTTCGCTGATTCCCACCTACACGCCCATTCGGGTTGATGATCAGGATTTCACAACCGACCAGGTCTATCTGGGAGGAATCAACCTTTATCTGGATGAACGGATTCCGTTCTGGCGCTGGATGCCACGCTCTCTGGTGTCCTGGCTCGATCATCCTAAAGTAATCAAGTGGGCCACGCGATATGGCGTCAGCAACGATGCAGCCAACCTGGGTCCCATGACGCTGGCAATGCTGGCGGGTGGAAATGGCCCCATGGCCCGTGAATATGAGCAATTTGCCCAGCACCTCGTCTCGGACCTGAAACCAGATGCCATCATCTTTTCGAATGCGTTATTGAGCGGCGCAATGCCGATGATCAGGGAACGATTCAGCGGCCCGGTCCTGTGCATGATTCAGGGGGATGATATTTTCCTGGATCAACTGCCCGAATCATTCCGCTCAGAAGCCATCCGCACGATCCATGACCACAGCCGGACATTCTCGGCATTTGTCACTCATACCAGATTCTATGCCGGGATGATGGCCGAATACCTCGGTATTGCTCCTGAAAAGTTTCAACAGATCCCGCTCTCGGTTGACCTGGATGCCATTGATGTGGCACTAGGTCAGATTCCGAAAAAACAGGCAGCATCCCGAAAGCAAATTGGATACTTTGCCCGCATCGCACCGGAGAAAGGTCTGTTG
>JAGQQT010000463.1 GCA_020426065.1 Planctomycetaceae bacterium
TGAAGCGCAGCGGAATGATGGGCGTGGTGTATCGGTTTCTGATCGTAATAATGATCCACCACGCCCATCCGCTTCGCTCCTGAGCGTGCCACAATCACTTCTCGATTTCGTCGAGCGGATTGCGGCTCATTTTATGGAACCATTTCCACCCCGATCGATGCCTCACATTCAGATTTACGACTTCCCACTGCAGCGCTATTCGATGTTCTGTCTGCCTGCTACACTGCCCGACTGGCAGTTTTTGGTCTGAGTCTGACAGGATTGGCGTGTTCGTTTCCGAGATTTTTGCTTCCATTCAGGGAGAAGGACAATACACGGGGACTCCCAGCATTTTTGTGCGGGCGTCAGGATGCAATTTGCGCTGTCATTTCTGTGATACGCCTTATGCTTCCTGGTCTCCAGAGGGAACCGAAATGTCGGTCTCGGAGATTGTGGCAGCCATTTCGGAATGGTGGCATCCCCATGTGGTCCTGACAGGGGGTGAGCCGATGATCTTCCGGCAAATGCCCGAACTGGTAACTGCACTCAAACGAAATGATCGCTATATCACGATTGAAACGGCAGGTACCGCTTACCTGGATCTGGAAGCGGATCTGATGTCGATCAGCCCCAAGCGCAGCAATTCAACGCCGGTCCAATCGCCCGAGTGGACCGAGCGACATGAAAGTCGCCGCCATCGTCCAGACATCATCCGCCGTCTGCTGGAAAGCTATCGCTGCCAGTTCAAATTCGTCATTGATCAACCGGAAGATGTCGAAGATGTGCTGCGTTACCTGCAGGAACTCACTGAAATTGACCATGCGGATGTCTGGCTGATGCCCCAGGCCATTGATCAGCCTACGCTGACTGAAAAACTGGTCTGGCTGCAGCCGCTCGCCCTGAAATATGGATTGCACCTGTCCACAAGGATGCAGATTCAGCAATTCGGAAATCGGCGGGGGACATGAAGCCATGATCAATCTGAGGAATTCAAAACACCGCAGCATCGCGGTCTCATTCGGAATTATGATCGGTTTGATCGCGCTGAGCCTGGCCGGTTGTGAGAATACCCCCGAACCGACAACAAAGACCGAACCGGCCCCTGAAGAGCAGACTTTTCCAACCTTTACAGAACAACTTGCCGCATGCCGGGCGGGCCAGACTCACACCATCTTCATTCGAGAACCGCTCGATCCAGAGCAGATCAAATGCTTGAGCGAAGTCAAAAACGAGTTGACCCGACTGGAGATTCTCTGGGTCGGTTTTCCGGTTGAAGAACTGCAAATTCTGCCAGAATTGACGGAACTGCAGCGGTTGAGAATCGAATCCACCGTGGATGATGAAGCCATGTCGGGGATCATTCAGTGCAAAAAACTGAAGGTCCTGAATCTGCCACACGGGTCGATGTCGGATCAGGCATTGGAGGGGATTTCAGGGCTGGAGCAACTCGAACTGCTGCGAATTGGCAGTCCGGCCATCTCGGATGCCGGGTTGAGTTCCATTGCTCAACTGCCGCAGCTACGGTTCCTGCATCTGATTGGAACTCCGATAACGGATGCCGGACTGGAAAAGTTGCAGTCGCGAACAAATCTGGAGTCATTGTATCTGGATCAGACAAAGGTGACCGATAACGGATTGCGAAAACTGTTGCAGGCTTTACCCGAATTGCACCTGCATCGGGATCAGCTGCATTTGCCGGATGATCCCCGGGGCGGCGATCATCATTGAGGATTTTTGGAACAGGAATGATCTGGTGTCTCAGTTTCGATTTGAATTGCAGCATGTGGATCCAACGACCGGAGCGCGAGCGGGGTGCTGGCACACACCGCACGGTCCAGTGGAAACACCTGCCTTTATGCCGGTTGGCACGCTCGGAACCGTGAAAGGTCTGCTGCCAGAGCAACTGAAGGAAGCGGGTGCCAAGATGGTCCTGGCCAACACCTACCATCTGGCCTTGCGGCCTGGTGCGGATGTGGTTGAGGAACTGGGCGGCCTACATCAGTTCATGAACTGGGACGGTCCAATTCTGACTGATTCGGGCGGATTTCAGGTCTTCAGTCTGGCAAAACTCTCAAATCTGAGTGATGAACAGGTCGTGTTTCGCTCACACATAGATGGAAGTCTGCTGGAATTGTCTCCGGAAAAGGCGATCCGGATTCAGGAGCAGCTGGGAGCGGATTGCATCATGTGTCTGGATGAATGCCCTCCTCACGATGTTGGCACGGAGCGATTGCGGGAGGCGGTTCAGCGGACAACCGCCTGGGCAGCTCGCTGCCGGGATGCCCAGAAACGGGATGATCAGGCCTTGTTCGGCATTGTGCAGGGAGGAATTTCCCAGGAATTGCGGGAAGAATCGGCGGCAGGCCTCATCCCGCTCGAATTCCCGGGCTATGCAATTGGCGGGCTGAGTGTGGGAGAAGATCCGTCAGATATGTATCGGACCCTGGAGTTTACCACTCCGCTGCTGCCGAAGGAAAAACCTCGTTATCTGATGGGAGTCGGCCGTCCGGTGGATCTGCTGGAGTCGATTCTTCGGGGAGTAGACCTGTTTGACTGTGTCATGCCGACCCGGAATGGGCGGAACGCCATGGCGTTTACGAGCTATGGCTCAGTCAAAATCCGTAACGCCAAGTATCAGAGGGATGCGACACCGCTGGACCCGGATGGACCTTCTGAGGTGGGGCGAACCTATTCCCGGGGCTACCTGCGGCACCTGTTCATGGCGGGGGAAATGCTGGGGGGGATTTTGCTCTCCTGGCACAATGTGGCGTTCTATGAACACCTGGTCCGGCAGATGAGACAGGCAATTTTCGAGAATCGGAGCGGCCAGTTTCGGCAGGATCAGCTTGCTCGCTGGGGGATGGAACCCTAATATACGCAATTCTTTTTCCCGAGCAGGCGAGAATTGTCGCAGGTTTAGTCCATGTTTATGCATCCCGAGCTGTTACAACACCTTCTGTTTCTGGCCGAGGAAGCGGCACCGGCAGAACAACCGAGCCTGTTTGATGTATTTGGTATCCCGATCATGATCATGATCGGGTTGTACCTTGTTCTGGTGGTTTTGCCTCAAAACAAGGAACGAAAAGGGCGAGAAGATTTTCTGAACAACCTGAAGAAGAATGATCAGGTGGTTACCATTGGTGGCCTGTTTGGAACAGTGACTGGATTTTCAGCTGATGGAACGCAGGTTACCCTGCGAGTGGATGAAAACACGAGGATCCGAGTGCGGAAATCCAGTATCGAAAGTATTGTGAAATCGGAAGGGGAAGAGAAATCCTCCTGATCGGTAATGCTGGATCTGGAACAGGTTACGAACAACTGCCTGTGAAATCTGGATCTGCAGACCAGGTCAACTCCCGCATCTTTGCCGATGACGGGCTTACCAGACAAACTTATCCAAACCGAGTTTCAGGTTTTAAGAAGACCCGACAGAAAACGAAAGAACATTGGGAATGTCCGCCTGGAGTGTAATTCTGTGGATTCTGGGGCTGTTTGTGTTGCCCTTTGTGCTTGGCAACCTGATCGCACGCGCGACCCGCATGAAAGACGATGCCAAGCGATATGGCATCGTGCTGATGATGCTGTTCGTCTTCCTGGCACCTTTTATCAGCCAGAGTCTGCATGGATTGAAGATCCAGGATGCCTTCCGACTGGGGATTGACCTGGCCGGGGGGACCAACCTGGTTTATCAGGCTGATGTTGAACAGGCCAAAAGCAGCGGCAAAGAAGTCAACAACCAGTCGATGGATGAGCTGGTGCGGAAGATTACCCGCCGCGTGAACCCGTCCGGAACCGAAGAAGTGACGGTTCGCCAGGTGGGTGAAGATCGAGTCGAAATCA
>JAGQQT010000464.1 GCA_020426065.1 Planctomycetaceae bacterium
CTGGGAGGAAGGTATTGGCGATGACAAGAAGTATCACATCGCGCATATCTCACCGGATGAAATCGTTCTGGTTCGCAAGCTCAAAGACTATCAGAAATGGGTTTCGTTGCTGGAGTCGGCCAGGAATGCTCCCACCCAGGCCGCCGAAATTTTGAAGAAGGAAGAGAAAGCCACAAGCTATCGCCCGGGAGAGATTTCGAAAGTCACCTACTCGAAGGACCTCTGGCAGCTTTCACTGTTTGATCAGGACCAGAAAAAAATCAAGGTTCCGGATGGCAAAGAGCAGGAACTAGTTTTCGAGGCCATTCGAGAACACTGGGGTGGAGTGGAAGGTGAAGAGGAAGCGGATGCCTGGTCGGTCATGCAAAGCCCGCTGTTCATTCTGTCGGTGATTGGTGTAATTGGTGGATTCTTCATCTGGTTCACCACCATCTGCGAACCCGATTACGAAGCCTCCGGTCGGCGGGCAGGGATGAAACAGCTGCTCAACTGGGTCGGCTATCAAATCGGCCCAGTCTGGTCTTCTGTCGCGGTCGGTTCCCTGGCAGCACTGGTACTGGGGATGATGATTTACCAGCTCATCAAACGCCCGCTGCGACAAGTGTTGTCTTATGGTGATACTGCTGTATAAGTTGAATATCAGCTGGCGGTCTGTGGAGCATCCTGCTCAGTCCCATCGGTTTGGTTACTGCTATCTGAGTCATCGTTTCGGTTGGTTGTTTCCGCTGGTTTTCCTAAGCGGTTTCGAATCAGGTACTGGCAAAACTGAAAGAGACCTGCGAATCGATATTGCGAGTCCACGTACTTCTCAATGACATAGAACGCAAAATAGTAGAAGCGGCAAAAGGCCCAGACGGTCAGTCCCAATAATAAAGCCACTGTCAGACTGGGAGCGTGGGCGAGCAGAGTTCCGGCGGATAATAATCCCAGCAGGAGAAACAGCAGCCCCTTGAAGATGATCAAGCGGGGATTTTTCAGATCACCCATTGTTATGCCGTTCGAATCTTCAGTTTGTCAGGATGAGAAACCTCAGGGAGAGGGATTTGTTTCAACCTGATGATGACCTCCCTGGACGAGTCTGCGGGTCAGCAGGAGTTCGATTACCAGGAAGGCTGTGACGATCAGTAATAGCAACGGCCAGATTTCCAGGCCACCCGATGCACTCGAGAGGTCCTGCATGACTTCCGCGGCTCCGGCCCGCCATTTCAGTTCCAGTGATTCCTGAAAGGCCGCGATTTCTTCGTCGCTCAGACGGGTCAGCTTTGATTCTTCTCGGGGAGCGAAGACAGAAAAGGGGAGTGAGGACTCCTGACCTTCACGGGGAGCGGTCTGGCAATCGAGTTCGACCCGATAAATTCCCGAAAGACTGGTTTCAGACATTTTCCAGGTGACACTTTCACCGTTGCCGACCCGGCGGGCACTCAGTTTTTTATCATCCGGTCCCAGCACTTCCAGATTGAGTGGCTGGCAGGGGAGTTGCTGAATCAGAATCGGTTCATCGAGATCAATATTTCGTTGTGAAGTGGACCGGCACAGGCCAAAAACCATTTCATGGGCGAGCGGGAGAAAACCGCGTAAGCGGACTAGATCCGAGTCGGTACCGTCCCAGCCAAACGGAATGAAGAGCAGTTTGCCACGCCCCACATCCCGGCCATAGATGGCGGGATCTCCATTGTCAAAACGTGCCAGGATGGAAGTAGGACCCAGCAGTTGAGTTTCTGGTGATGGTTCCGTGGGAGCAGATTCCGGTGTCGTTTTCCAGTAGGAGGAAATCAGGGCATCGCCAATGTCACTGCGAGAGTTGTCTTTGAAGGATTCCAGCCAGCTGGAGTTCAAGCTGGTCAGGTCAATTCGCACGGGGTTATCCGGATCTGAGAACTTACTCTCGACAGTCATTGGCAGTAATGGCTGGTCATTGAGGATCCAGGGAGGGACAGGAGTTTGTGGTGTGGCCAGATCGGCACGGGAATTGAGCATGACCACAACTGCTCCGCCCGCCTCGATGTATTTGGAAAGTCGCTGCCAGGTTGCAGGATCAGGTGAGGGATTGACCAGCACGAGAAGTCTGGATTCCTGCAGATGTTTATCTGTGACATCCGGCATGAGGATCGACTTGACGGTGACCCAGACGTCCTGCAGGTCCGGATTGCCGAAGACTCGCGTCAAAAAGAAGTCATCCGCATCGGGAGTATTTTGAGCCGCTCCTTCAGGAAGGACTACGGTAATGGGAATATCATCCAGAACTTCGACTACCACTGAAACGACGTTATCGCCTGGCAGAGGATCATCCGACAGGGAAGCGGTGATAATGTGCGAGCCGGGATCGGCGAAACTGGTTTCAAGATCGGCAACGGTGGTTTCCCCCGCCTCCAGGTCGAGTTCCTCGGTTTCGCGGCTCAGTTGCTGGCCATCAACGGACCAGAACAGTTCGCAGCGGCCCGCCTGCTGTTCTCCGTCATAACCGACCTTGGTCGAAATCTGGATGCGGGACTGCGTGTTGACGACTTCACGGGAAAGCTCCAGTCGCTCCACACGGAAGTTATTGACCTGATCAATGACAGAGGAACCGACATCAATGGCAGTTACGCCGATGGGGACTGCAGCGGAGGAACGAAGCTTGAGAAATTCGCTCCAGCTCGCATCCGTTACCGGAGCCCAGGAAATGGACTGCCGGTCGGTCAGAACAACGATGTCCCGACGAGTGGAATAACTCTGCGTGAGTAATTCACAGGCCTGGGTCAGGGCTGCGGTGAGATTCGCCATGCCGTCCGGGCGTTGTAACTGTTCCAGTTCCAGTCGAGCGGTGGCGGTATCGGTCAACGGGGCAGGTGTGAGCAGTCGAGGTCTTGAGCGGGCATCTATGATCGCCACCCGATCGACCGGAGTAAGCTGGTCGAGCAGATGATGGCACTCCTGAATGGCTTTTGTATGCGGTGTGGGACCGTTGCCGTTCCAGCCCATGCTGTAGGAACTGTCAATCACAATGACCAGGTCAATAGGCTGGGGATACAGACTGCGAAGATACACGCTCCCCTGCACAAAAGGTCTGGCAAATGTCATGGCCAGAATGGCAACCAGTGCCATCCTTAACAGCAGGAGCAGCAGGTCGCTGATTTTGATCTTCTGGCGGGTTTTCTCACCCAGCTGCAGGAATTGCATCGCTCCCCACTCGACGACATCAAACCGTCGACGATTCAGCAGATGCACGATGATCGGGACCGCTACGGCGAGCAGTCCGAACATCATTCCCAGGTTGAGTAACGAGATGGTCATATTGAAATGATAGCGGTTCTCGGAGTCCGGGTCAGGTAATGACATCATCCAGGCGAGAGATTCCTACCACTTCCTCTCGATTGATGAGTACCTTTTCCCGGTTGGCCCGAATCCCGTGGATGGTGGAGTCGATAATATATCTTTCCCGCGTGGTGGTGGTATCGCGGAGGTCGTGCAGATCGGCATCCGTAAGAATCAGATAGCGATGATCCACATCGATCAGAGTCCCAACGCAGACATACATGCTCTGCAGGTCGAGGACGACCTGTTGCTGAATCAGTTGCTGGAGATGATCGGAGTGTTCTGAGGCCATGCCGAGACACCGAAACCATGTGATTGTTAAAGAGAGCAGGGGGGAAAGTTTCATTCTCGCATGGTGGCAGGGGAAAATTCAATGAAGAGCTGAGAGAACTGCGGAGTTTGAACTCAGGATTTGTTCAAAACAGTTTAGAGAGATTCAGGGCAGGGAGTGCATTGCAAGGAATTGCCCTCCCCGGCTGCGCCAACCCTCCCGAAGGGAGGGTGAAGTGATTGCGAGTG
>JAGQQT010000465.1 GCA_020426065.1 Planctomycetaceae bacterium
CGCGGGATCTTTTTTACTCATGATATGTTCGATGCGAGACTCTGGAAGTTCCAGACGCTCCAGTAACTCCTGAACAGTACTCCACTGTCGGGCAGCCTGTTTAGGGGAGGCCAGATACAAACTGGTGACCAGTTCGCTCAGTCGCTGTTCATCCATCTGCTCCCGGTTCTGGTAGTACCGCTGGATGACCTTCTTCTGATAGGCACTGTAATCCCGTTCCGCCATTTTCATTCCCTTGTGCGATATCCCTGATTCACTGATCAGGCATCTTACGCGGATTGCCATTGTTTCCAAAGAGAATCAGGCCATTTGATCAGCAAGATTTCCAGTCCACAGTCATCTGATCTTGACGAAAATCGAGGGGAAAGAGCACACTCCCAACGGAAACCATGGATGGTTCCCCAAAACTCATCTTACAATCTGGACAGATGGTCCGGTCGCATCAGGGATGATGGTGGCGAAAATGTTGGTGACTCCCCGCTCAGTTTCCCAATACAGTATCCGACAATTACTTCCTTCAGCCAGTTTTGTCGGCTGTGGCGATATCCTGTTTCGAGATGTCTGCTGTGATTCCCGCCAGGCAGGTCCGGGGGATCTGTTTGTTGCCGTTCCCGGTGGGCAGGCTCACGGAAATCAGTTTGCCAGCCAGGCAATGACTGCTGGGGCCAATGGAATATTGACCGACACCCCACTCGCGATCCCCAATGCTCCTCAATGTGTTGTGAGCGATGTCCGGCGCACTTACGGCTGGCTGTGTCAGTACCTGGCGGGTCAGCCTGCGAATTCACTGAAAACGATTGGCGTGACCGGAACAAATGGAAAAACATCCGTCACCTGGCTGCTCAGAGCAATTCTGAATGCCTCGGGTTGTCGTGCCGGTTTGCTGGGAACGATTGAATGTGATGACGCCCGCAATCGCCCCGAGCCATCCCGGATGACAACGCCAGATCCTTGTCAGCTGGCCAGATGGCTGCAGCGAATGGCCAGAAACCGGGCCACGCACGCCGTGATGGAAGTTTCCAGTCACGCCCTGCATCAGAAAAGAATTGCCGGCCTGACATTTCAGTCCGTGCTGATGACCAACATCACACACGATCATCTCGATTATCATCAGACTATCGAGCAGTATCAGTCCGCTAAATGTTCTCTGGTCGACTACTGCCATCCGGATGGTCAACTCATCATCAACGCCGATGATCCAGCAATCGCCCAGGGACTTTCCCGTTTGAACACAACTCAAATACCGATCACCGTCGGACTGAGTTCACACGCCCAGCACCGAATCTGGATTGACCAGATGGACCTGTCTGGTTCCCGCTTCCGGGTGAAACTCCTGAATCAGGAAATGGAATTCTTTATTCGCAGGCCAGGGGAGTTCAACGTTTTGAATGCAGCGATGGCTGCTGTCACGGCCAGCTATCATGGTTGCAGCGAACAACAGATTGCTCAAACGCTGGCTCAATGTGAATTTCCTCCCGGACGTCTCCAGGTGATCCCCAACCAACTCGGGATCGACTGCTTCGTCGATTATGCCCACACCCCGGATGCGATAGAAAAGATTCTGCAGACAGTCCGGCCGCTGGTTGCGGGTGAACTGATCTGTGTGCTGGGGGCAGGAGGAAATCGGGATCGGGAAAAACGTCCATTGATGGCGCGGGCGGCGGCAAAGGCTGATCGCGTCATCCTGACCAGTGATAATCCCCGTCGGGAATCCCCAGAGCAGATTCTACAGGATCTGCAGGCGGGATTGCCCGCTGATCGGACATCAGACAGTATTGTTGCGGATCGCAAAACGGCGATCGATACGGCCATTCTGGAATCCCGCCCCGGAGACTGTGTGCTCATTCTGGGCAAAGGGCACGAAACAGTTCAGGAAATTGGCAATACGGTACTTCATTTCAGCGATGCCGAGATCGCCCGCGCCTGCTGTGATTCCCAGCTCATCGCTTCTGCGATCCGGGCCTGAATTTCGCTTTCCACGATGATGATCAGACTATGCATCCTCTGACTGTCCAGCAACTGCTCGAAGTGCTCGATGGAGAGCTCGTTTCCGAAACTTCGGAAACGGGGGCATTGAGATCGCTCGAAATCTGCTCGGTCAGCACTGATTCCCGCACGATTCAACCGCAGGATCTTTTTTTTGCTTTATCAGGTCCAAATTTTGATGGTCATGATTATCTGCATGAAGTGATTCGGGCCAGGGCAGCGGCTGCGGTAGTCCATCGGATTCCCGAAGAACCGCTCCCTCTTCCGTTCATTCGAGTCGATCACACAACGGTTGCACTGCAGAAACTTGCCAACTGGAACAGGCGGATGTCTGATGCGGTTGTGATCGGTATCACAGGTTCTGTCGGCAAAACGACCACCAAGCAGATGCTGTATCAGACACTGGCGAATGCATTCCCCGGCTGTGCCAGTCCGGCCAGTTTCAATAATCACATTGGTGTTCCGCTGAGTCTGCTGCAGATTGAACCGCAGACGGAATTTGCGGTCATCGAAATCGGTACTTCAAGAGTGGGGGAAATCGAACACCTGGCGGGCATAGCTCAACCGGAAATCGGGATCGTGACCGAAGTGGGAGCGGCCCATCTGCAGGGACTGCAATCGGTCGATCAGGTAGCCTGGGAAAAGTCGCAGCTGTTGAATGCACTTCCAACTTCCGGAATTGAAATCATCCCTTCCCGTTTGCAGAAGCATCCAGCGTTTCGAACCAGACGAAGCAGTCAGCAGATGCGGACGGGAACAACACCCTGCGCATCCGTGCGGGCGGAGCAGGTGAGGAAAACCGATTCCGGAATTCAGTTTGCCGTGGAGGATCGTGAGTATCATTTACCCACGCTGCAGCCGCACTGGCTTGACTCTGCTCTGATTACGATTGCGCTCTGTCGCGAATTCGGCTGTTCGACCGAAATGATTCAACAGGGGCTCGATCAGTTTGTTCCTCTCCCCGGGAGAGGGAATCAGATTCCGACTTATTTCGGACGGATCATTGATGAAACCTATAACGCCAATCCAGTCTCCGTGATTTCAGCCCTCCGCAACTTCACACACCATCATCCACAATGGTTAAAAATTGCCGTGCTGGGTGATCTGCAGGATCTTGGTGAACACTCCATCGTTTTTCATCGACAGGTTGGTCGTGAAGTCGCTCTTGCCCGACTCGATTTTCTGCTCACACTTGGACCTCTGGCCGGAGAAATTGCCCGGGCCGCTCATCATGGCGGCATGCCATTGTGCAGGATCGCCAGTTTTGAACAGGTCCAGGATCTGCTGATGCTGCTGGAACTCTGGCTCGAAGCCCCTGCACTCGTTCTGGTGAAAGGTTCGCGCGGGATGCAGATGGAAAGAATTGTTGAAGCACTTCAGCAACCTCACTCTGAGCAGTATCCGTCAGGGCAGGTTCGAATTGCTGCCTGAGGACTGCAACTCAGCAGATCTACAGACGGAGACTTCCGTGAGCGGAGCGCCCCGCCACCCGCCAAATATCCAGATGCGTTCAGTCTTTGGATGGAAGGGGATACTCGGTTATCGGAATTCCCCGTTGGACGACTTCACGCAACCTCAGCCATCCAGAGGTAACTCGTTTGCTGAGTGCTTCTTCATCTGCAGCAAGTGGTTCTCTGGAAAGATGCCCGTACTTTTCGTGGCGGATCAGGCGGGACAGGTCTGGTTCACATTTCAGATGGCATTCTGGCCGACTGAAAAGTTCATTCAGTTGCACTTCTCCCAGAACATAGCGCAGGTAGAGTGAACTTTCGACAATGGATTTCACCGGTTCCCCGCATACCTGACAGAGGTATC
>JAGQQT010000466.1 GCA_020426065.1 Planctomycetaceae bacterium
TCACGATCACCATCTTTCGTCGCATTTTGTTTTGTGGGTTTTCCCGTGCAGGAGAATTCTTTCCACTGAAGGCATCAACGTTATCCATTGTTGTCGCAGGAGGTAAAGTTGCTTCAAACTTGGAAGAAAGACCGAGTGACAGGTTGTCAGTTGCCCTGATGGCAGAGGTTGAGTTTTCTGGACCAGGTGTTTCAGCGAGCTCCATTAATCTCTCTTTTGGTGTCTCCAGGGGATACAGTGCCACTTCCTGCTGAATGGCCGGAAGCTGGGATTCATCAATCGGGTTCACGACAACTGCCTCAATCACTTCCCCTTCTTTTTGTGCTGTTACGCCACCGGCTTCGGATAACATCCACCTGCTTTGTCTGTCCAGTCTTTCCCCCGAATTCATCTGAATGGGGAAAGGATTGTCCTGGTATCGTTGGACTTCTGAATGAAGCATGAAGTCAACCGTATTGTCAATAACACCATTATTGGAATAGGGAAGCATGGAGTTGGCGACAAGAAAGTTTTGTGTGAGCGGAGTCTGAGCGGTATTATAGTGCGGATTGGCCCTGTTGCGGAACATGATGTAACCTGAACTGTCAGACGGAATCCCCTGGACTTCCTCCCACGTGACCGTATTTGAGCTGTTGGCGCTGTTGATGAACCTCTCCGGCGGGCTGAATCGTCCGCTGTCGTTGATTTCCGTCGCTTCGGCTACTGGCAGCATGACATAGTTTTCATGAGTCAGGTGCGGTGCGTTGCCGATGTGAATTTTCTGGACCTGTTCCATTTCTTCAATCTGGTTCAGGGAAGCGACAAGTTTCGAGATCGGAGCATCCAGGTAGATAGCCCGGAATCGCTGTTCGGAACCTGCCAGGTTCTTCCGATCTTCGATCCTGTCAGCCAGTTTTTCTGATTCAGAGGCGATCCCATTCGTATTGTCATCGGTGAGAGAAATGCCACTGGAAGTGACGCCGCCATAAAGGGCTTCCGGATTCGAGGTGAAATCATTGTCGATCAACAGGAGTTGAATCTGGCCATTGGCATTGATGACATCGACCACGCTCAGTTCCACCACGGTAATTTCCGTGTCATCGCTCTGCAGGATTTCCACGACATCTCCGGCCTGCAGTTTTTCAGCCAGCTTGCTGGACTGAACGAACTGAGAAACCGCCGCTTCATCAAGCTCTTCCGGGATGGGAGGAGCAGCGACGGGTTCATAATCGACCCAGGCTCTATTGTTCGAAAATGAAACGACTGAAGCAGGAGCCGCGTAATTCACAACTCCATTAGCCGAACTGGACATATCAGCAAAAAAGTGCTCGTGGTGGTTTGTTCCAAACAGGGCATCCGACAGCATGACTGATGGTTGATGGCTGTGGTTTGAAGCGGTAGCCACTGCAAGGTCATCCGTTTCCTGCAGATTCCGGTAGGCAAAATATTCGGCTGACAACTCTCGTCCGCTGGTTGCACGTCGATCCAGGGTAGATATCAGTTTCTCACGAATTCCTCCCAGTTTCATATCGGAATTCTGTGGCTGAGCCATATGAACAGCGACATCAAAGGTATGAGGGGGATGAGTGAGTTGAATCTGGGTTTGCATCATCCAGGCAAATGAGACGATGAACACCAGAGCGGCAGCGGTAATTCCTCCCGCTACCCTTAAGCCTGTTCGGCGTTGAGTTTTCGGTGAGACCACCACGGGTTTTTTAAGGGCAGGGGAAACCTGGGCAAGTATTTCGGCTTTCATACCGGCTGGCGCAGTCTGGCGTGGACAGGCGCGTAACAGATCCCGCAGTGATGCGAAATCACCGATCATTTTCTCCATTTCCGGATTCTGCTCGATCTGCGCCTGAACCGATTCTCGATCGGCGTCGTTCAGTTCGCCATCGAACATTCCAGAGAGGCTGTCGAGATCAAAAGGTTCTTTCATGTCTGTCATCTGTTTGGACCGTTGGCTCAGTGTGTGGCTTTCAGGTGATTGGAGTTGGCGTCACCCGAAAGGATCCGCTCCAGTTTTTCCCGCAGAATCAGGCGGGCACGGTGCAGCCTGCTGCGGACTGTGCCTACCGGAATCGCCAGGATTTCGGCAATCTGTTCATACTTGAGGTCTTCCATTTCTTTCAGTACCAGGACCGTGCGGAATTCTTCTGGAAGTTCCGCCAGTGCGGTGTGGACCTGATGCTGCTGTTCGGCCAGTTCGAGTCGATCGCTGGGACGCTGCATGGGGCCTGGAGAGACGGCCTCGACATATCCGTTGCCAGCCGCGGAGGCCATGGGGAGCTTCTTCTTGCGGGCTCGGGTCATAGCCAGGTTATAGGCGATCCGAAACAGCCACGTAAAAAACTCCGAATCTCCGCGAAAGGTCTCCAGTTTTTTCCACGCCATGATAAAAGCCTCCTGGGACACATCGCGCGCGTCTTCCGCACTGCGAAGGATCTGGAACAGCGCGTTGTAAAGCTGATCCTGATATCGCGTTACGAGGGTGTCAAAAGCAGTTGTCTGCCCGTCAACAGACTCTGCTATCAGTTCGAGGTCAGATTTGTTCACGGCTGTCTGGAATAGGACGCGTTGAGATCCTGGCAAAGTTCCCACAATTCAGGGGAATAAGCCATTCTTTTCCCGAATGGGTCAAAAGTTCAGCTTTATCTTGTGGTTCATCCGTCATCATTTCAATGTCGGAGCCGTTACACCCCATTTTTCCAGCCAGACCAGATAAGCCAGTGCAACCGCAAAAACCAGCAGACTCACATTCTGGGAGGGAGTCAGTCCCGTATTCAGAACTGTAAATTCGTCTCCCCGCACAAACTCAATCAGAAATCGATTGATTGGATATAAGATGGCTCCCACCGCCAGAACCTCACCCACTTTCTGTCGGTAACGGAAGACCTGGGCAGTGATGAAAGCCAGCAGGAATCCCCCGATTGAACTGTAGATCTGAGTCGGATGGAGCGGAAAACTGACTGCTGCATCCGGAGCCAGATAACCCAGCTGGACCAGGGCTGTGAACGGAACCGAATCGGCCGGAAAAGTGATTGCCCAGGGGAGTTCACAACGGTCTCCATAACAGCAGCCATTCAGCAGGCAACCAATCCGCCCAAATCCAAGTCCCAGAAAAATGGAGGGAACCACCACATCCGCAAAGGCGATCGGGCGAACTTTGCGGTACGCACAAAAGGCAAAGTAGGCGATCGTGGCCAGAATCAGGCCACCGTAAAAGACCAGTCCTCCATCCTTCAGATTCACACATCGAATGAGAAAGTCTCCTGGACCCTGCAGGTTGGCAAAGACCTGATCCCGCTTTTGCACCAGGTAGAAAATCCTGGCTCCCAGGACGCCGCTTGCCAGGATGCACATCGCCACATCCCAGATCAGCTCGCGGGAAAAACCAACTTGCTCGCCCCGCTTGCCAGCCCAGGTTGCACCGGTCACAAAGGCGACCAGCAGCATCATACCGTAACCAAAAACCGGAAAGACCCGGACCGGGGAAATCAGCCAGGCCACTGCTCCCAGAATCAACAACTGGATAGTGAAGGCCATCAGACTGTTATCACTGGAATCCTGTTTGCCGTTCTCAGCTTTGGGGTGTTGCTTATCCGTTTTTGCAGCTAACGGAGTCTCGAAGTATTTCTGCCAGAGAAAAAACACAACCCAGATCAGCATCAGCAGATAGCCCACTCCCACGGTGAGGAGAGGAATATTCGGAAGCCCATTCGGCAGGATTGAAAAGGGATGATCCAGAGAAATATAGAACAGTACCTGACGCATATCACGATCCCTGTGCAGGAGTGCTTTCCATAAGCATATTGTCAATCA
>JAGQQT010000467.1 GCA_020426065.1 Planctomycetaceae bacterium
CTGCATCCCAGACGCGTGAGCCTTCTCCGTGTGTCAGACAGATCGGATACCGACCATAGTTGGGAATCACGTACTTGTCGAACGTGGCAATCACTTCAGCACTGGATTTGGCAGCAGTATGACTCATGCAGGCACCATCACTCGATAATCAGAGACCAGGATGAGAAAACAGACCGAACACTCGGGAAGAAAGTGAAAAGACATCGGCTTCCCCGGCGAAGTTCGCCGGAATTTGCTCAATCAATGATTTTGTTGATGGGGAATTCGACAATCCCCGTCGCTCCTGCTTCACGCAACTCGGGAATGATCGACCTGACGATCGATTCGTTTATGATCGTGTTGATGGCCACCCAGTCCGGATCAGACAGTGAAGAAACTGTAGGCTGCTGCAGCGCCGGCAGACCCCGGAGTACTTTCTCCAGATCATTCCTGCGAACATTCAGCATCAGGCCAACTTTCCCTTCTGCAGCCAGGCAGGATTGCAGCATCAGGGCGATGTTTGAGAGTTTCTGCTGTTTCCAGGGATCTGCAAACGACTTTTTATTGGCGATCAAACGGGTTGTACTTTGCAACACCTCATCAACAATCCGCAAATCGTTGGCCCGGAGAGAGGATCCAGTTTCGGTCACTTCCACAATTGCATCGACCAGACGAGGCGGTTTGACCTCGGTCGCCCCCCAGGAAAACTCCACTTCTGCATTCACGCCATGTTTCTGCAGATACATCCTGGTCAGCCCGACTGCTTCCGTGGCGATCCGCTTTCCTTCCAGATCTTTGGCACATTGGATCGGAGAATTTTCCGGTACAGCCAGCACCCAGCGAACAGGGCGGCGACTGACTTTCGAAAAGATCAGTTCACAGACTTCATGGACATCGGCATTGGTCTCGATGATCCAGTCATATCCAGTGATGCCGGCGTCCAGAATCCCCTGTTCAACATACCGAGCCATTTCCTGAGCCCGAATCGAAAGGCATTCGATTTCGTCATCATCCACGGATGGATAATACGACCGGGAGGCGAACTTGATGTTGTAACCTGCCTTGCGAAACAGTTCGGCGGTGGCTTCCTGAAGAGAGCCAGCGGGGATTCCCAATTTTAAAAGCTTGTCCGCCATGCGGAGGAGGCCTTTCTTGCATCAGATCATTTACGCAATTTGAAAAATCGAAGCGAACAGCCTAGCAGGACCTACCAGCAGATTCCAGCGAAAGGTCACAACTGTTTGGTTTGCAATGCATAAGTCATGCCAAATCTGTACGAATGACACAATCGTTACAGACCCGTTCTCAGACGTTCTCCCAATTTAGCTCGAAAAAAATCAAAGTGTGCAGAATTGACACGCCCTGAAATCTGCTTTTAGGGGTCATTCCCAAGTTGTTCACCGCAACAAATGCACCAGACGAATACACATAAAAATCGGGATAAACGGCCCTGGGCATGTCATCATGTACACCATCCAGGTGTTAAAATGTAGCGAATATAACGATGCTGCAATGTTATTTCTCAGGAAACCGTTTTGCCGACTGAACGTATCGATTCGCGTCATCCTGTTGAAACGAACTGACCGATAAGTTTCTTTGACAGACTTGCCCCATTTGCGCTCGTCACAGGATTTAGTCCTGGTTCATTTGTTTTTGCGGCAGATCCTCCTGCATGAGACCAGATCCTCACAGGTGGGGATCTGTGATCAGGAGCGTAAACCTGCCTTCACTCTGTCGCAGAAATTTCCCTAGGGAGAACAAGGAGAGAACACGATGTTAGTTACCCCTAAAAGTTGGAAAGTGCTTAGCGCTTTCCTGATCGCGGCCGGGATGTCCATGGGGACATACGGATCCGCACAAGCAGGCGACTGCTGCTACGATTCCTGCTGTGAGCCGGACTGCGTCTTCAGCTCAGCTGGCGATCGTCTTTGTGGTCGCTTGAAGTCAATGTGTGGTTTGTGGAGCTGTGACAGCGACTGCTGTGTCGACGACTGCTGCATCGATGATTGCTGTGTCGATGACTGCTGCACCGATGACTGCTGTGGTTGCTGCGACGAAGGAAGTGGCTGGACCGTTGGTGGTTGGGCTCAGATGGGTTACTACACTGGACAGAACGGCTTGTTCAACCAGTTCGACAACCGCATCAACTTCCAGCAGAACTGGCTGTACGTCGAAAAGACAGTTGACGGAAGCTGCGGCTGGGACTTCGGCGGCCGCATGGACATCATGTACGGTACCGATGCTCAGTTCACACAGGCATTCGGTAATGCTGCCAATGTCTGGGACTGGGCTGCAGGCGCCAACATCGCCAACGGTTACGGCTGGGCTTTGCCACAGGCCTATATCGAAGCTGCCAATGGTGACTGGACCTTCAAAGCTGGTCACTTCTATACGCTGCTGGGCTACGAATCGGTTATGGCACCGAATAACTTCTTCTACAGCCACGCATTCACCATGTTCAACAGTGAAGCGTTTACCCACACCGGTCTGTTGGCAACACATGCCACAACAGACAATCTGACCACTTATGCTGGTTGGACTCTGGGTTGGGACACCGGCTTCGATCAGAATGCTGGTGGAAGCAACTTCCTGGGTGGGGGCAGCATGAGCCTGTCTGACAACACCTCTCTGACCTACATCACCACCATCGGTGATCTCGGTTGGCTTGGCACAGGTTACACACACAGCCTGGTGCTGGATCACACCTTCGGTGAAGATGATAAGTGGAACTACGTTTTCCAGTCTGACTACGTCGATGCCACCGCCTACAATCCTTACGGAATTGCTGGAGCTGGAACGACTGAAGCTTACGGCATCAACCAGTACCTGATCTACAACATGACCGACAAAGTTGGTCTGGGTACCCGGTTCGAATGGTGGCGTGCTGGTGGCGAAGACAACTACTCCGCAACCTTCGGTGCCAACGTGAAGCCAATGGATAACCTGATCATCCGTCCGGAAGTTCGTTACTTCTTCGCAGACACCGCCATGGCAAATGCTGTGAACGGTGCAGCTGCCTTCGACGTTGCTAACAACCCCGGCGATCCGTTTGACGGATTCATCTTCGGTATCGATGCCATCCTGAGCTTCTAGTTCAAGATGAGTTGATACTTCTCGCTGACAATTGAGTCAACGACGCCACGCCGTCGTCTTCGGTTCGCCAAAGACGACGGCGATTTTTTTTGCGCTGTGGCCAAATGAGCGGGAGGGCGCCAGGTCTGTTCGCTCCTCTCAACCTGTGGTCGAACCGGGGATGCTCTGCTATCATTTCCGCAACTGTCGCCAACTCTTCACTATTGGACCAATAATCGTGAAATTTGAACATCTGCAGCTGCCAAACGGACTGAACATTGTCGCGGAAATCAACCCGAATGTGCACAGTGTGGCGTTTGGCTTTTTTGTTCGAGTTGGTTCACGCGATGAAACCGCGGAAGTGAGCGGAGTCAGTCATTTTCTTGAACATATGGTGTTCAAAGGGACCGAGACCCTTTCCCCGCTCGATGTGAACCGCATCTTCGATGAGGTCGGGGCAAAATACAATGCCTCCACCAGCGAGGAAATCACCCTGTTTTATGCTGCTGTCCTGCCGGAATACTTTGCAACAACCTTCTCCCTGATTGCATCAATTCTTTATCCCACTCTCCGGTCGGACGATTTCGACATGGAGAAAAAAGTCATCCTGGAAGAGATTGGCATGTATGACGACATGCCTGCCTTTTCCGCTTACGAAAAGCTGATGCAGCTCCATTTTCAGGGACATCCGCTTTCCCAGAGTATTCTGGGATCCGTCAGCAGCATTACCGATTTGACAGCCGAACAGA
>JAGQQT010000468.1 GCA_020426065.1 Planctomycetaceae bacterium
CTTCGTCCGCCCGGAAGACTTCCGGGCTACCCCAGAAACAGGAAAGGCCTGATTGATGTTTGCCACGCCCACACGCTTCGCTACTGACCGTGGCACCAGTGTGTCTTAACCAATGCTGTGGGCAGCTTGATCAGCTCCAGGCTTTGGCCACTTTGATGGCATGGGCCCGGGTGGGGAAGTGGGGCCAGAGCGTATCGATTTTCATCACTTTCATGATGGACAGCATTTCCGTGGACGCTCCACCGAGGCACATCTGGCCTCCGGATTTTTTAACGGTCTGTCCAAAGCTGTTGATCAGACCAATCATGAGGCTGCCGAAATAGTTCGCCTTGCTCATGTCGATAACCAGCTTGCGGGTCTCGGAACTCTTTAGATATTCCGTGATTTCCTGGCCCTCCCGATGAACATCGACATCGCGGTAACTGATCGAATCTCCCAGGGGAGTAATCACAACCACCCCCTGTTCTTCCGTGAGATCAAATAACTTGGTGTTGATCGTCATGAGAAGTGATCTCCGGCAGAGAATTCTGGAAACAGTTCAGGTGTCGAATCCATAAAGGGTTCAGGCATGCGGTCTGAGTCAATGGCATCAGGACACAATCGAGACGGCTGGCAGACTTTGGATTCGCCCAAACCCTGTGAACACAGGAGTGATCGGATCAGTTCTCAAATCATACACTGCTTTGTGCGGGTACACCAGACACTGTCACAGATTGTGTGCTCAGGCGTTGAGAGTCTTATAGAGCTGGTTGACTCGAGTGTCCCAGTCGGCAACTTCCTGCTCACTCAGCGGAACACCCTGAAAGCGGACCCTGTAATAGGCTTCAGTCAACTCTCGTGGTAAATCCTGCAGAGAGTTTTCTGTGAGAGCATTGTGAAACCGATCTGTGAAAATATCGGCAAATTCACGAGCGGTCTGGCTGGGTTGCCGGGCCAGGCCATTGCGAGCGGCGATTTCGAGAAACTTCCGGAAGAAGAGTACCATCTGTCGTCGACGGGCGGATTGTCGCTGCGGCAGCAGCCAGTCCAGAAAATGCCGAAGCCGCCGACGGAACAGCAGGAACCCGACCACGAAGAAGATGATCAGAATCGGAAACAGGGTGGCAGCCAGCATCAGCAGGCGGTTCAGAATGGAAGTTCTTGTGCCACTGCTGGGCAGAATTTTGCCGAACGGTCCGGTCTGGGAGGAAATGGAGCGGGCGAAGTCGGAGACGGTTCTGGTAAACGGCGTATAAAACCGTTCCTGCTGAGTTGACAGAGACATTCCCAGGATGTGCGTCTGCCAGAAGTTGGTCAGGAAGGATTTCATGTTGGTCCAGAAAGACCAGTCAAACCCGGCAGCAATTTCATCTTCCGCATCATACGGAGCGGTGGGGTCGAGCGTGATCCACTTCCCATTCAGATGTGCTTCAACCCAGACATGTCCATGGCGTTGTTCGATCACCAGAACATTGCGGTCCTCGTCCCAGTGTCCAGTCCGAAAGCCGGTTGCCATCCGTGAGGGAACGCCCACGGCCCGTAGCATGAGTGTGAGTGCGGAGGCGAAGTATTCACAATGCCCCTGCTTTCGGTTGAACAGAAAATCTTCGATCGGATCCAGCGTAGGATCGGAAACGGCCATATTCAGTGTGTAGCTGTATTCACCTGATGAGCGGAGATGGTCATTCAGGCGTCGCATTTTTTCCAGAGGCGTGAGAGGCGTGTCGTTGTCACTGACACAGATCTGTTGGGCCAGTCCCACCAGACCTGCCAGCTTTTCTTCATCAATCTCGAGCAGATCGCGCAGGTAGGTGTCAAACGCTGCGGCGATCGGGACCAGCTCTGGCCTGATGTTGAGTGACTGGAAGTTGGTTGAACGTGCCTGCAGATCGATGGGGTTTTGCAGATAGTCCGCTTCAATGTCAGCAGAAATATGCTGGAATACGGGATTCCAGTTATTGGATTCCAGATACTGATATTCCGGATATCCGCTCTCAGAGGCCTGTAAAGGAAGCTCCGAAAGGACTTCATATTCGATGGTGGAAATGTGGCCGGTTTCTCCAGCGGTATCAACCTGCAGCTGACCCGTGACTGCATTGGCAGTGATGGCCCGGGATGTGTTGGATTCATTCAACATCCGGCCGGCACTGACTGGAGTAATAGAAAAGAGGGTATCTCGACCAATCGGTTCCAGTTTGTAAGTGGACCGAATGGCTGGCCCGCTGCCTCGACGCAGTCTGCCCCGGATCCGTTCCACACGAAAGGATGTGTTTTCGCTCCAGCGTCCACGTTCATAATTCGAAAGAGTCGTGCCGCGGAACAACAGGTCATCCCTGCCCAGCTTCGTCATCGTTTCCTGGTCGGTCATGGACTGGCCGGTCAGGGCATCTGAAAAGGCGACCGACATGACAGGAGTTGGGTTATCAAGAATTTGCCCGATATCTCCCAGCTGGACTTCTTCGGTAAATCCCGAGACCCGACTCCCGAACGATAATGAGAGCGGGCCTTCATCACCGCTGGAGGGGAGCTGGAAGTTTCCGATCCAGATACGGGGTGTCACCATAAACACGCCCAGGCCGACAACGATCGAGGCAAACGTGATATACAGCACTCCGAACAGGAGCCGGTAACCAAGCCAGTTGTCGGTGGGATCAAAATGGAATCCTCCTCGCACATTACTCATTCGAGCCAGTGGCCGTGGTACGGACTCTCGGTGAGCAGCGGCGGCAAGAACGCTTGGTGCTCCTTCTGCTGTGGGGGGAGTTTTTTTACGGAGATGGCGTGTTCCCCGGTAAGCAGTGAAAATCGCCAGGGTCCAGATGGCCAGGATGAGGTAGATCAGGACGGAAAGTCCAAAGGCAGCCGATGTTGTCAGACTGGCCGAGACCGCCATGTTCAGTATGGAAAGAGCCAGCAACCACCAGTACTGCTGGGGACGTTTTTCTATTAATAAAACGATCCAGGTGAAATAGGCCAGCAGGTGTGAGGCGGACAGAATGCGCAGTTCCAGATTGATTCGACCCAGCTGGAATTCGTACAAGGCTGCCAGCAGTGCGGCAATTCCCAGAAGACTGGTCCAGAAACTGTCGAGAGTCAGCAGGGGGTGCTCATCAAGGTAGATGTAGGCCACCGCGATCAGGACCAGCGAAAGAGCATGAGGGAAAAAGTGACCTTCTGACAGCCCAATCGTCAATGAGGAGAGCCCGACCAGCAGATAGATACTGATCCGAAAGACGTGCGCGATCTGATCGATCATGTTGTAACGCCCGCCAATCGTCGACATTCTCTTTCCTTCGGATGATGTCTAATTCAGGGTATTCAGATCTGACTGTCAGGATCGTCCGGGTTGGCATGAGCCATGCCCAATATACAAACTCTCTTCACCCTCCCTCTGGGGGCATTGGTATCTACACAAACTGTGCTGTAAATGAAATACCTATTGGGTGGCCCGGAAGAATTCCGGGCGGCGCAGCCGTTTCAGGCTGCGGTACTCACGTACTGGTCCACCTGGTTTTGAATCATTTTGTTCCATTCTGGAGATTGGGTAACCGTGTTTTAATGAACGTCTCGCCAGCAGCCTTTGACGGACTTCGTCCGCCCGGAATTCTTCCGGGCTACCCTTTTCTTTCAATACACTGATTTTTGAGTCATGAAATAGTTGTATAGATACCAATCCACAAAGGGAGTGTGAAGGATCCCAATTGAACGCTTGTCGCCAGTTGAGATACGTTTTCACACGCCTGACTGTTGGCGGCTTTCTCAGTGAGAATGCTTTCTGTTCAGGAACTGTTCACATT